>NZ_JAKRMN010000006.1:0-168023 GCF_022346365.1 Brevibacterium sp. ACRRH | reverse complement strand
GTCCGCGACCCGCTCCACCGTCGAGCTGTACACCGGATACGCACGCCCCAACGGCACACCAGCAATCCGATCCCGCCCCATCCCCACCAGCAACTGAAGCTGCGCCTCCGACACCTGCGCTCCAGGGGCGATTTCACCATTACCCAAAGCAGTGACACCGGAACCAAGCCAGCGTCCAGGTGGGGTGCCAGCCTCGGCGTAGTAGCGGGTCAACGGAGTCGACAGCGACCGGTCACCATCACCAGCCGCCACAGTGCGCAGCAGGTACGTCTAGCCGTCGCCAGCCGACATCACCCGCATCGACACCGTCAAGACGAACCACCTCTCTCCCCGAAAGGTGCTCACGTCCTAGATGCGAGAGAGGGGGTGACCTATACGGCCACCCCCTCGGCGGCGTCGCCGCCAACCTCCTGGATCTTTTCGCACTCTGGAGGTTTTGCCGTTCACCGAAGTCTCGGGAACGCCACCCCGTTGCCAGGATGGAATGCGCCACGTGGCTACGCCGCGACGCGCTTCTCGCTTCTCAGGGTTCCAGCCGCGAGGTTATCCACGGACCTACGGCCCCTCCACGAGCGTTTTACGACTCCCACATGCCGCAGGCGTCGTCCAGCAGAGAAAGCGTCGGCATGCCGACCACCTCCTTTTGGGCGCGACGTTCACTACGTCGCACAGTCAGAGTACCGACCCCAAGCAAGCCTCTATCTGCAAGAGGCGTGGCAGATCTGTCGAGGTCTCTCACGGAACGAATCTCGATGATGCCAAGGCTCTGCGGCCGTGGGTTAGCTCGGGATTCGTACTGGCCATCATTGATACGGATCTCCGCGTCTTTGGGCAGAGACGGGATATTGAGTCGCTGACCGGCAGCGGGGTCACCTATGCTGGTGGGCATGTTGTTCTACGGCACTGCTTCGCTGCGACTGCGCAGCCGCTAACAGCGGCGAGCACCCTCCACAGGTTGTTGCTCCCGCCCCGGTGATCACGGCCGGGCGGCTCTTTCAGCGTGCCCGGCTCCGCAACAACCACGGAGTAAACAGTGTCTACCTATCGAGGTGGCCGTCATGAGCACGGCCAGAACTTCCTGACTGACCCATCCACCATTGCCACGATCACACGACTCGTGGCTGCCACCGAGGGCCCGATCATCGAGATCGGCCCCGGTGCCGGAGCACTCACCACCCCGCTGGCCCGGCTTGGGCGACTTGTGACAGCCGTCGAGATCGACACCCGGCTCGCCCGACGCTTGACCCAACGACTCCCGTCGCACGTGGAGGTCGTCGCCGACGACTTCCTGACCTACCGGCTTCCCACGTCTGCGCATGTGCTCGTCGGCAACCTACCGTTTCACCAGACCACGGCCATACTGCGCCGCATTCTGCACGCCCCGGCATGGACTGATGCAATCGTGCTCGTGCAATGGGAGGTTGCGCGGCGCAGAGCGGGCGTCGGCGGTGCCACGATGATGACGGCGCAATGGGCGCCTTGGTTCGAGTTCACGCTGCACAGTCGTGTTCCCGCTCGCGCGTTCACCCCGCGTCCGGGAGTCGACGGTGGAATCCTCACCATCCACCGTCGCGAACATCCGCTGCTGACTCCGGCCGAGCGGCGCCAGTTCCACGCCCTGGTCCACCACGTCTACACCGGTCCCGGCCGCGGGCTGGCCCAGATCCTCGCGCGCACCACCTCACTCGGGTCACCACAGACCGCACAGGCGTGGCTGACACGCCAAGGCATGACCGCTGCAGGACTCCCGAAGGACATGCCCGTCGAGGCATGGGTGGACTTGTTCAAGACCACCGGTTCTTCAGCGCCTGCACACCGTAAGCGGACGCAGCAGGTGAAGTCGAGGAGTCGCCGTCGATGACCATCGCAGCGCGGCGCCAGGCCTGCCGCTACACGTCAACAGCTAGGAGTGCCACGGAGCACCGTTCCGGTGAAACATCCACAGAACTGGCAGCGCGGCTGCTCGCAGAAGCACCTCAACGGGATTGGCGACTCCGTGACCTTGCCGCACTGGTTCACCTCTCGGTGTCACAGCTGGGCAGAGCGTTCACACAACGATTCGGGATGCCACCCATGCGGTACCTGGCTCACATTCGGGCCCATCGGCTGGCTCACCTTCTGGTCGAGACTGATCTTCCCATCGGCGTCGCCATGACAAACGTCGGGTGGCGCAGCCGTGGACATGCCGCACGGCAGTTCACCGACATTGTCGGGATCAGCCCGTCCGAATATCGGCGCACTGCGATTGGGCGCACTCTCACGGAGACCAGCCCGTGGCCATCAGCCACGCAGGGCAGCCCCGAATCAAAGGGCCCCCTCACGACAGGAGCGCCGTGATGCCTTCGGAGAGGATCTCTCGCGGACTGATGTGGTGGGTCGCGTGGAGGCGTGCGTAGGTGGGAGCTTGCTTAGGGTCGATGGCTACGCGCTTCTCGTCAGATGCCATGGGTGCAGTGAGGGATGCTCCGATCACCAAGTTAGACAACCGGTAAGCAGTTCCCAGCGGATCTGGGGAACCCGCTTGTTCTAGCAAGACGCACATCCGCTCGGAAAGGGCCAGGTATGCCGGGCCCCTGGGGGCTCGCATGCCGATGACCTGACCGGCCCACCGGTGAGTCGTGAGGTGTGTGAAGAAGGTGTGCATCAGGGCTGGCAGGTCAGCGCTGCGAATCGCTTCTGACATTAAGGGATCATCTGCGAGCGCCGTGTCGAGGGCAAGATCGAATAGATCGTCAACTGATTCCACGCGGGAGTACAGGCTAGTTGGCGCGACTCCCACCTGCTCCGCTACGGCTCGCAAGGTGAGGGCCTTCAACCCACCGCCGTCCAGCAGTCTCACCGACACCCTCGCAACCTCGACGATATCCACAGCACGGAGGCGTTGCACAGGTTTGCGATGTTCCCAGTAACTCACCCGACTAGCCTAACCAAACACGCTTCAGTTAGCTATCCGCACTATGTTAGGTTTGGTGCATGCTTGATGCCACCGCCCTTCCGATCGTCTTGGGAAACACTCGTTTACGCGCCTTGTCCGATCTGGACGCAGAAGCATTTGCGGCAGGCACCAGAGATGAATCTGTACAGCGCTTCGGCCACCTTCCCGAACCAAACTACACCCCCGACTCTGTGCGGCGGATGATCCGCGAAGAGGTCGCAGCAGGCCTATCGTCCGGCACGTTGGCAGTCCTCGCGCTTGCGGATACCGAGACAAACCGGTTCGTGGGATCACTGGTGCTCTTCGACGTCAGCTCCGAGGGCGCCGAGGTCGGGTTCTGGATTCATTCCAATGCTCGCGGAGAAGGGCACGCCCGTCGGGGGTTGGATCTGGCGTCGCGTTTCGCACGGAGCAGTGGGCTTCGAACCTTGACGGCGCGCACACTCCCGGAGAACAAGGCCTCCCAGCAATGCTTGACGACCGCAGGGTTCCGTGAGGTCGAGCGATCCGCAGGGACCACGCCCGCAGGACAGCAAGAGGAACTGTTTCATTACCGGCGCGATCTCATACCAAGCACCCAGTGGCCGTTGGTGACGGAACGGCTCCGACTTCGTCTGCATAATGCTGACGATGCCGAATGGCTTCACGAGCTGTATTCGCAACCCGACGTTGCTCGCTACCTGTTGGACGAGCCATGGACCGCAGAAGTCACCCGCGAAAAACTCGCCGAGCGGCTAGCGAAGAGCAGCATCGATGGCGAGACTGGTGCACTTGCGCTGGTCATCGAACATGCCGACGCCCCGATCGGGGACGTCGCATTGTGGCTCACAGATCACGAACACCGCCAGGGCGAGATCGGGTGGGTCCTTGACCCGGCACACGGTGGGCAAGGTTTCGCCAGCGAAGCCGTCCGAGCGGTACTCGCCCTCGGGTTTGACCACTACAAGCTCCACCGCATCACCGCGCAGATAGATGCCCGCAACAATGCCTCCGCAGCCCTCGCTCGCCGCGTCGGGCTCCGGCTAGAAGCACATCACATCCAGGACTGGTTCAGCAAGGGCGAATGGACCGACACCCTCGTTTACGCGCGACTTGCCTCCGAAGAATGGGCGAGGCGTGAACTACGCGGAAGATTCTAATCAGCATTCATGAGCGTCACACCCTCGACGAATCGCGGTCAGCACCAAGACTAAGGCGCAGGACAACCTCATTGTGATCGCCTTCTCGACGCACCTCGGCATCAACGAAACCCAAACGACGGGCAAGGTTCAGCGACCTCACATTATGTTCGTGAATCTCGACTTGAGCCTCAGTGACCCCGCAATCATCATGCAAACAGCCTAAAAGCCACTCTGTCGACCTCGAGGCGATCCCTTTGCCCCACATCTTGGGCAACAACACGTAGGCGATGGAAGCACGATGAGCCTCCTCGTCGATCGTTGCCTGAAGTGTGCCCAGTGGTTCATCGTCTCTGTCGTTCAAGATGATCCAGTTGAGCCATCTCACACCAAGACCCTGCGGTGCTCCCCCACAGAGGACCCTATAACGCTCTTGCAACTGTTCGAGGTTCTCAGGCGGTCGCTCATCAATAAAGGTATAGATGCGCATGTCTTGGAGCTCTTCAAACATCGACCGAGCATCAGATACCGCGAGGGGCCTGATCTTAATCTCGAACTCGTCAGTCATCAGACCATCCTAAAGCCAAATCAAGCGACTTCTATCGGAGCCCAGGCAACACCCAAGCCATCCGGGCGACAACCCTTATGAGCATCGATATACCTGCCCATGTCACCGAAACCCACTTGGACCCACCGAAACCACACACACCACCGCAGCCCGGAGAGGGAACACCTTGTCCTTAATAGGTCCTTAAGAGGTTCTATAGATCGGCGCAAAGCGAGCGAAACTACGCAATATAAAGCGCCGTATTGTTCGCTTTGCGCTGTCTGTCCTTGGGCCATCGCCTCCGCACCGCTCAGCTTTGCGCCACCTAAGGTCGGCTACATCACCACACGCTCCGACCTCATTTACCCACCACCCCTCGAACAAGGTTGGTGAGTAAACACCCTTTTTGTTCGTTTTGTTCACTTTTTCGGCTCAAAATCGGCCAGTTACTCACCACCCCTATGCGCAAACCTCTTACTTGTGGTGAGTAACTGGGTTGCAGCACATAAGGGAACGATGACCCGACACATCAACACCCCAAAACACAAAAAATCTCGGGACATCGAGTGAACGATGTCCCGAGATTTCACACTGTGGAGGTAAGGGGATTCGAACCCCTGACCTTCTCCATGCCATGGAGACGCGCTACCAACTGCGCCATACCCCCGAGCACTCGACTTATCTTAAAGTTTCAGCTCACGGAATGCAAAACCGCTCTCAAACCAAACACCCAGAATGACCCAATAAGCTGGTCTCATCATGGACTTTATTGACTCAGTCGCCACGACTTTCGACATCCCCGTGGAAGCAGGAACGCTTACCACCTCGGCGTGTCTGTACCCTCCCACCCACGTAGAAACCACCTCGGCGACATCCTCACACCGCCCCATCCTTTTCATTCACGGATTCCGCGGTGACCACCACGGCATGGCCCTCATCGCACACAACCTGCGCACACACGAAGCTCTGGTCCCCGACCTTCCCGGATTCGGCCAGACTCCCCCACTGCCAACCACAACCCTCAACTCGTACACAGACTTCATTGACGAACTGTACGCACAAGCTACGAACCACTTCGGCACAGAACCGGTGCTGGCCGGCCACTCGTTCGGCTCGATCCTCGCGGCCCACTGGGCAGCGAACAACCCCACTATCCCAGGGCTCGTGCTCATGAACCCCATCACCATTTCCCCTCGCGACAGCGCCGGCAAAATCGCAACCAAAATCACCGAACTGTACTACCATCTCGGCCGGGACCTGCCCACACACCTGGGCCGTAGCCTGCTCTCCAACTGGCTGATCGTCCGTGCCATGAGCATGACCATGGCCACCACCAACGACCCTGGCCTGCGCAAATACATCCACGAGCAGCACCACCGCTACTTCTCCACCTTCTCTGACCCCCACACGCTCAGTGACGCTTTCGACGTGTCCATGACCGCCAGCGTCGCCGAGGTGTCAGCCCGGCTGACCATGCCCGTGTTAGTGATTGCCGGGCAGCGCGACTTGATTGTGCCCATCCAGTCAACAAACAAGTTCATCGAGACACTTCCCAACGCCCGTGCCCGCGTCTTCGACGGAGTGGGCCATCTGGTCCACTACGAAGCGGCCGAAGCCACAGCTCGGGCAATTGAAGACTTCGCTGATGAACTCAGCGATTCTGCACACTACACGCAATCAGAAAGGATCGCCCATGGCACTCGTTAAGATCAACCAGCTCTCAGTCGAACCTGGCCAGGCCCAAGAGCTTGAGGCGCGTTTCGCCGCACGCAAGAAATCAGTTGACCAGGAGCCGGGCTTTCTAGGTTTCGAGCTTCTGCGCCCAACTGGCGACAACACCGACTACTTCGTTGTGACCCGTTGGGAAGATGAAGAGTCGTTTCAGAACTGGGTTGCTAAGCGCCACCCGCGCAACCCAAACGAGACCGTCTCTGCGGCTAAAGGGATGCTCGAGTTCGAGGTTGTAGAACTCTAAGCTACCGGGCTGGGCCTACCGCCACTCACCGTAGAAGTCACGCTGAGGCTTAGAATTGCCGTCCCGTTCAGCTTGCTTGGCTTCGCGGTAGGCCTGAGCCGCCAGCTTCGAATCCTCGTCAGGGTCTTTCGCGTACGCCAGGCGGTTAGGCACAGTCGCCCTAGACACGGGAGACCCTGACACAAACGTGGCACGGGACAGCACGTTCGACGCCACCGACGACACCGCGATCAACGCCAAAAAGGCCACCACCGTGGCAAACGTGCGCCACACGCTGAAGCCTTCGGCCCACAGCGAATGCACGTAGGCAGCGACCAGAATCATGGGCATACCCAGGCCGGTGACCGGCGAAAACACGTTGATACGCGACAGTGCGTCACGCGCTCTGAACATGGCCAGGGACGACCCCAACACAATGAGGCATCCGCCAATTCCAAACACGCCTACCAGGACTGTGAAAACTATATCCATGCCACTCACCTGTGCCCTCGAGTGAGAATGCGAGACAGAGCCACGGTCGCCAAGATCCCCAGCAACGACGACAAGAAGAACACGTCGATAACGATGGAGATGTTCACCAACATCCCAATAAATGCGAGGATTCCCACCGCCCCGAAGTACACAAGGTCTCCCACCACGGCACGCGACCCGGACTCAGGTGCGGTGAGCGCGCGCACCAAACCCAAGACAATCGAGACGACTAGAATCGCGATACACGTCCACAGAATGATCGTCATGATTCCTCTTCCGTCGCCTGGCGTTTGTTTGCATCCCCGTCACCAGCGGTAAGGCCCGCCGATTCAGGGATCTCCCCCGGGGCTCGCCCGCGAAGTGTCCTCAGAAGACGCGACTCCATATCGAACAGCCCTTCGAGCACTTCCTCTTCGGAATCCGCGAACATACTATGCACGAACAGCGTGGGTGGCGCGGTCGCCGTTCCCGGTCCCGTCGCAACCACCAGGGTTCCCGGCGTGATCGTAATCGACGAGGCAAACAGCGTAATCTCGACGTCGGTCACGCACCGCATGGGCACTTCCACAATCATCGGTTTGCCATAGTCTCCTGTTTTGAACAGGTTGAGAACCACGTCGAGCGTTCCGCTGATGATCTCCTTGCCCAGCCACGCCAGGTACACAATCGATCTCAGTGCCAACATCATTGTCCAAGCACCGCCTCTACATACGGGTCAACGTGCAGAAGCGCATTCGCAGCTTCCTGGATGATAGGCATGATCGCTTGCCCACCCACAAACATCGCCACGGATATGGCGATCATGAACGCACCCGGAACCAACAGCGTCCACCGCACACGAACATCGTCGGACAGGTCCGTCGCCGGCGCACGGCCGGTTGCTGGTGAGTCGGGGTGGTACTGCGTCATGTCATCGCCCCAGAATGTGTTCTTCCACAAGCGTTGCAAGGCTAGCAACGAACCGATCGACGCCAAGACTACGGTGATCACCATGACGATGGTTGCCGGTGTCACGTTTTCCATGAGGGCGCGCACCAGCCCCATCTTGCCCCACAGTCCCGAGGTGGGTGGCAGTCCGATGAGAGAGAAAAGTCCGATGATCATGAGGACAGATGCGACACGTTCTCGTCTAATCAAACCAGAGAGTTTCTTGAACGCCCCAGTTCCGTAAGTCTGCTCAATCGCGCCAATCGTTAACAAGAGACCAGACATGGTGACAATGTGGTGGACCATGTAGAAGATACCTGCTGACACTGCAGCTGTCGTGAGCACCGCTACACCAATGAGTATGTGCCCCACACCCGCGGTCATCTGGAACGCAAAGATGTTACGCACGCGAATTTCGCCGAATCCTGAAAACGCTCCCACTGCAATCGTGAGCACCACGATGATGAGCAGCACGTCTTCCCACCGGGGGTGTCCGCCAAACACAGAAACGTACACACGGTAGATTCCGTAGATGGCCACCTTTGAGTGGGTCGCTGCGAACAGCGACATCATTCCGCCCGAGGTGTTTGGATAGGAACGTACTAGCCACCCGTGGACCGGTGCGGCACCGGCTTTAATGAGAAGCGACAGGACGACGATTCCAACCGCAAGCGCCGCTTGTGGTGACACGTCTCCGAATCGGGTTTGGTCAGCCAGTACGGCAATGTTGACCGTACCTGTTGCGGCGTAGATGAAGCCGACACCAATGACCAAAAGCGTGGAGGTCAAGAGGTTCACGATCACGAACATGCGCCCCACACCCAAACGACGCCATGTTCCGGTAACGGCAATGAGCGCATAGGACGGAAGGACCATCACTTCGATAAACACGAAGAAGTTAAACAGGTCTCCCGTGAGCATTGCACCGTTGACACCGGTAAGCATCAAGAGAATCAAGGTGGGGACGAAGCGGTACTGATCTTCACCTGTGGTTCGCAAGAACGCGCACGATGCGACCACTGCAAGTGATGTAATCACCAGCATGACAGCGGTGAAGGTATCGGCGACAAACGGGATTGCCAACCCGTGTACGTATCCACCAACGGAGTGCGCAATTGTGTGCCCGTTCGCGGTTGCACCAATCAAGTAGAGTCCAGCTACCACAGTAGCCAGTGGCACTCCCAGCAGGAAGCAAAGGTTGATCCAACGGGTCCTCACAAACGTCGTGATTGCCGAGGCCGCAAGAGGGACAACGATAAACAGGAGAAGAAGCGAACCGTTCACTGTGTGCGCCTTTCTCCCGTTTCGGGAATACGGTCCTGGTCATCGTCGTGCCCCAGAACCGCTAGCGCCAACATGAAGATGGTGACAGCAAGCGTAATGACGATCGCCGTCAGCACAAACGCTTGTGGAAGAGGGTCAGCCGCTTCTGAAACGGGCGTGCGACCTGCGATCGGTTCACCGCGCCAAGCCGGTACACCAGACAACAGGAGAGCGAAGTTCGCGGCGTGAGAAATGAGCGCAAGTCCAAAAATCGCGCGCACCATTGACCGTTGCATCATGAGGTAGACGCCACCGGAAACCAAGACCCCGACCGTGATTGCGATAATCATTCGCCACGCTCCTTAGGTTGATCTCCGTATGCAATGTGCCTGGTTCGCAGTCCTACCCTCTTCTTATCGTCCGGTTTTTCGGGCTCCGTGAACTCGCTTGCTTTTGGCCTGTCACCACGCATGGTCTCCAGTGGACCGCGAAGTTCACCGTAGAGCATTTCGTCGGTACGTTCACGGGTTCGCTCAATGACGTCGATATCGCGCACCATCATTCCATCGACCAAAACGTCGTCTCCGGCCGGCGTGAACGCCGAGTCTGAGGTTCCCAACAGGTTGAACGACACCAGCAACATACCCACAACTGCCATGTACACACCTACGTCGAACGCCATAGACGTCGTTAAGTGTTGACCAAGAACATATCCATGGATCGGTTCGAGGAACGAGCCCTTAACTATGAGCCCCACGATACCTGTCAGAACGGCAACCAAAATACCGCCACCGATGAGCAGGATGGGCAGTCGCGGCGGACCAATTGCGCGGTCCTTCGACGTAGCCATATACAGCAGTCCGGCGATCGCGGATCCCACCAGAGCGGCGATGAACCCTCCGCCTGGCTCATTGTGTCCGCGCAAGAAGATCAGCAACGAACCGAGTCCTAGCAACGGACCAACGACTTTCACCATGAGTTGCATGGCAATGACATTTGGCCACGCTTCCGTGACAGCTGCAAACGCCGTACTTCCTCGTGGGCGAATCGCCAGCCACGGGCGTCGCGGCATTTCCGGAACGTCAGATGCCGGCGGGTCAATATAGCGGTCACGGACAGAAGACATCACAGCCACGATTGCGATCCCGGCCATACCCAGAACTGCAAGCTCACCTTGCGTATCCAGGGCACGGAACTCAACCAGAATCGTGTTGACAATGTTGTCACCACCCGAAATTTCGGGCGCCTTACTCAGGTAGTACATCGCAATGTCTGACCGGGCCCTTCGCCCGGACAACATCCACACGGCCAACGCAACCGAGCTACCCACGGCGATAGCAAACAGCCCACGCATGACCTGCACCTTGACCGAGTATTTCCAGAAAGTGCGAGGAAGCTTCTGCATGATCAGCATGAACACGATGATGGTCATGGTCTCGACTAACAACTGCGTTAGTGTGACGTCGGGTGCTCCAAGAGCCATGATCTGCACCGTGGCCATAATTCCGACCGCGGATAAACCGATGACCGCTGTCAGTCGCGAACGTGACAGACAAACAACGAGAGTCGCAAACGTAATAACAACAAGAAGGGCGTAGTCGATGGGCCGGTTCAGGTTAGGCACAAAGTTGGGCAGACCAGGACCGGTGTAGATCGCAATGGCCGAACCGAAAATCACCGCTGCCAAGAACCCGAGGTTCATCATGACGTGTCGGGACGCACGTTCGCTTGCAACAGCTGAGACGAGGACACCCCCCAGCCGTTCAAGACCAGCGACAATCCGGTCAATCACATCGGCGCCGGTGAACGGAATAGCAGCGCGCTCAAAGAACGCCCACACTCGCGTGCGGTTCAACGCGACCAGCACACCGCACGCAATGATGATGAGTGAGGCAATCAGTTCAGGAGTGACTCCGTGGAACATCGCCAGGTGAACGTGGTGGGCGGCTTCTCCCTGTGCCGCCGAGGTGCCAGCAGCTACCCCTGGTTCGATGACTCCCAGCGCAAAGGCGAGCGGAACCGACAACACGATCGGCAGGGCTGCGAACGTCACCATCACAAAGTCGCTGTGGCCCACTTTCTCAGCATCCACCTCGGGACCGTCAATGAATGCCCCAAACAGAATCTTGATGCAGTAGCTGATTGTCAGGACGGAGGCACCCGCTACCAAAATCAGAGCGAGCCAGCCCAAAGCGTGGCCCTCTCCCCCGGCAGAACTCACCGCTGTCAGGAGCATTTCCTTGGACACGAATCCCATCAGGGGCGGGACGCCAGCCATCGACGCGGCACCAATTGCCGTAATCGCAAAACTGACCGGCGCGACCTTGATCAAACGAGGAATCTTGCCAAACGTGCGCGTGTGGCCCAGGTGGTCAATCACACCCACCATCATGAACAGGCCAGACTTGAACATGGCGTGGGAAATGACGTGGACGAGCCCCGCGGTGAGAGCAAATTCGGTTCCGACTCCCACGGCAGCGACGATGAGCCCCAGCTGACTCACGGTGGAGTACGCCATGAGCTTCTTCAAGTCGTTTTGCGTCAGAGCACACCAGCCACCGATCCACGCGGTCACAATCCCGGCACTGACCAACAGAACATTCCACGCCAAGACATCGCTGAACGCGGGGCTAAAGCGGAACAGCAGGAAGATACCAGCCTTTACCACCGCTGCGGCGTGCAAATACGCGCTGACTGGGGTGATGGCCGCCATTGCGTCGGGCAGCCACGACTGGAACGGGAACTGTGCCGATTTCGTCATGGCTGCGACTGCCACGAGCAGCGCCATTGCAACAGTGAACCCGGGCTTTTCTTGCCACACGCTAGAGCCCAGCACCTCACGGATGCTGGCGCTTCCCACCACACCGTACATGGCCGAAACCGCAACCAGCAGGAGCACTCCACCCATGAACGTCATGAACATGGTGCGCAGGCTGGCGCCTTCGGCGGCACGGCCGGAGCGCGCAATCAGCATGAACGACGCTATCGACGTGATCTCCCAGCATACGAAGAGCACAAACAGGTTGTCGGTCAGCACCAGCCCCACCATGGCAAACGTGAAGGTGGCCATGAGCAGGTAGAACGAATAGTTGGGGCCGCGTGACAAATACCGTGTGGAGTAGAACAACACGAACGCACCAATGACCAGCGCGATCATTGTGAAGATTGCGCCCACACCGTCAACGGCGAAAGCAAGATTCACGTCGAAACTGGGCATCCACGCAAGCGACCACATTGTTTCTTGAGCTGTTGGAAACGCAGTACCATCCGTGACTGCGGCGGTAGCGGCTGGCATGAACAGTGCTGCCGCACCCAAATAACCCAGGCCCAAGAACCACCCGGTGGAACGGCCAACAACCCGGCAGAGGATCGGGGTGAGAAGAATGATCAGAGCTAAGAGTCCCAGAGTTGCGGAAATTGCCACGGAACTCCTTCTGTTACGACCATCACACGACGCTTGCGCGTCCAGACAATGCTACCTATATGTGGACTTAACGACCAAAACCGTCCACATCAAGACATATTGATGAGAGAAATCACGTTTTGCAGGTTCTTCACGTGCGCACGTGGCGACGACTCTTGGGCCAGCAGCTTGGCCTCACGCCCCGCCCTCACGATCGTTTCCGGTGCTTGAGCGCACGCCACAATCGTGTCTGCCAGATCCGTGGCCGTGTTCCCGGCACTTCCCACGACAGCGCCGCCGAACTCCGTTGCCAACACCGGGTCACACACCAGGGTGGGACGACCTCGGGCCGCTGATTCCAGAATCACCATGGGCTGATTATCAAACCCACACGACGTCAGCAGCGTCGCATGAGCGTCGTCAATCAGGTCCACCACGCGCTCGTGTGGGACAACGCCACGAAAATGGATGAAAGGGTCATTCACACCCCGAGGTGGTTCCCCACCTGCCACCGTCAGTTCCACGTGCGCTCCCTGACGGCGCGCCAACCGCACCGCGTCGATGGCCACGTCCAACCGTTTTTCGGGAGCGAACCGGCCCACCCACAGAAGCTTCAACGGCGTCCCCGGGACCAATGAGCGTCCGCCGGGGACGACCTCGGCGACATTTGACACCACACTCACGTTGTTAAGCCCGGCGTTACGCAAGCGCTCACCTTGATGCGCCGACGGCGATATGACTGCGTCTGCCTGCCGTCCCAACGCCAAAGTCATGCCCCGCAACGCGGAATCCAGCGGCCGATCAGCCAACCGCACACGCGGTTGTTCAAGTCCTGTCACCAGCCGGTGAAAACCGCGTGCAACAGGCGCAAAAGGCTGCGCAATGAGCGGAGCGCGCCAAAAAAACGTATGAACGGTGTGCAACGATGGAAGTCCCAGCTGTTTCGCCTGCGCAACAGCACTTGCTGCCAGCCCGAACTCCGAATGCACCATAACCGCTTGTGCCTGATGCTGTTTGAGAGTCCGGCGCATCCATGCATGTACAACGGGGTTGGCACGGACAACGGGAAGCTCAAGGCTTCGAATCCCCCGAGGCGGTTGTACCACGGTCACGCCGGGAAGGTGAGTGGGCGGGACGTCAGGGGCGATCAGCACGACTGGAAACTGCTGTGACCACGCGCGCACCTGCGCCATGAGTGCGGTCTGCGCACCACCGGTATAGCGAAGGGAGTAGTCACATACGACAGCGAGTTTCACGCACAGGCTCCCCCGGCAAAACGCCGGAGCATCCATGCGTCGTTTCGCTTGACAAAGTGAACGTATTCGCAGTTGTCGAGCACGCCTAAACGTGCATGGGTTGTTTCAGGCGACAGGCCCATCATCAGTTCAGTGGCCCCGCGGATCACTGCTCCGTGAGCAACCATTGCGACTACGTCAGTGTCGTCGCAAGTGTCTAAAAGCCTGTGGACGGAGTCGTACACACGTTGGGAGGACTCTAGGCGACTTTCGCCACCAGGCGGACGCACCTCGGCGCCACTCTTCCACTTAGCCAGAAGGTCTGGCCACTTCTGCTCAATCTCGTCGCGAGTGAAACCTTCCCACTCGCCTACGCTGATCTCTCGTAAGCCTTCGTCCAGGGTCACCTGCAATCCCGTGGCAGTTGCTAATGCCTGAGCGGTTGAACGGGCACGCGTCAGATCCGAGGCGAAGATCCGTGTGATGCCACAGTTTTGCAGGGTGATTGCAATAGCGTGAGCCTGTTGTTCACCGGTTTCATCGAGCGGAATGTCGATCTGGCCCTGGAACCGGCCCTCTTTATTAAAGGCTGTACGACCATGCCGGATGAGATAAAGCTCGCGTGCCATACTGTCCCTATTCGTTGTAGGCGCTGTCGGTGTCGTTCACAGTGTCTGGGTTTTGAAGCTCAGGAATCGAAATGACCGGGCTGTCCTTCCACAGTCTTTCGAGTCCGTAGAATTCGCGATCGTCGTGGTTGAATACGTGAACCACGATATCGGAGTAGTCCAAGAGGACCCACGTGCCTTCTCCGCGACCTTCACGATTCTTCGGTTTCAGGCCGTGCTCTTTCAAAAGCGTTTCTTCGACACCGTCAACAATGGCATCAACTTGTCGAGAGTTTGAAGCCGATGCGATCACAAAAGCATCCGTGATCACGAGCTGTTCTGACACGTCGAGAACAACGACGTCAGTAGCGAGTTTCTGAATAGCACCCTTCGCGGCGCTGCGGGCATACTCGATGGTTTCATCGGTTGCGGGCAAAAGAAAACCTTTCTAGAACAGCATGATCAGAGCAACGACAACAAGCACGATTGCGCACAAGCCACCGACACCTAAAACGATATACGGCAAAACCGAGGAGCGTTCTCCTACGAGGATTTCCCCGTCCTGATTGGTCACCGAGCGTGCAGACATGGGCTGGGCCACTCCGATTTCGTCGTTGAGAGGCCATTCTTCGCGCGTCACCTCGGGGTCTTCCTCAACCGACTCCAAGGGGCGAGTCGCACAAGATGCAGCACGAGACCGCTCATCGTCAGCAGAAACCGAATCCTGCTTAGTGTCCCCTTGGCCTTTGCCCTCTGCGCTGACAACAGGAACTGCGCCACTGACTACACGAATACCCTCAGTGTTTGGTGGTTTGACGACTGGTGACTTACGCGAACGCGGAGCTGATTTTTGTGCGTCATCTGACTTCTTGTCAAGGCTCTTTTTGTCAGCACTGTCAGCGCTCTTTTCCTCTGCGCTCGTTTTCTTAGCCTGCGGTGCTTGAGCCGGCTTTGCAACGGCTGGCTTGTTTCCGCCCTGTTTTTCCGAAGTTGTTTTCTTCTCTGCGGCCTTTTTCTGCTCAGCTGGCTTTTCGACAGGCTTCTTTTCAGCTGGCTTTTCGACAGGCTTCTTTTCAGCTGGTTTTTCTACAGGCTTCTTATCAGCTGGTTTTTTCTCAGCCGGTGCTTTCGCCGCCGACTGAGCGACTCCGGGTTGCGTCGTTGGCTTCGCCGGAACTGGTTTCTTGGCCTCTGGCTTTTTTACCGCAGGCTTTTTGGCTTCCGGCTTTTTCGCCTCAGGCTTTTTGGCTTCCGCAGCCTTAGAGGCCGACTTCGGGGATTCAGGTTTCTTAGGCTCCGGCTTCTTCGCCTCAGGTTTCTTGGTCGCTGGCTCCTGCGCTTCTGGCTTCTTGACCTCAGCCTTTTCAGCTTCGGTCTCCTTGGGAGCGGGAGTAGGTTCCTGTTTTGACTGGCGACGTAGTGTGAGGTCGGGCTCATCGGCTACCTCAGGAGCCTGCCCATGTTTCCGCATCCACGCCTTACGCTCAGCTCGAGACGCAAACTGCGGAGGCTCAGCAGGAGTTGGTTCCTTGTCCGCTGGAGGCTGATCCGCTTTCGGCTGGGCCTGTGGAGGAGTCTGTGGTTTAGCCGGGGTGGAGACTGCCGGAGAGGTTTCCTCAGCGACAGGAGTTTCAGCAGCTTCCTTGAGCTTCTGGGCTTCGGCGGCGCGCTTTTCAGCTTCTTTCCGCTCTCGCCTCGACATGTACTGCTCAGCCATTTTCACTCCTGTAAAGATTGTGCTTGTTGATGTATTGCACTACTCCGTCAGGTACTAAGTACCACACTGGCATTTCATTCGCGACGCGGTCACGGCAATCTGTTGACGAGATCGCGAGAGCCGGAATGTGCATGAGGCTCAACCGATGTTCAGGCAGTCCCTCTCTGGTGAGGTCGTGGCCCGGCCGACTCACTCCCACAAAGTGCGCGAGAGAGAACAGTTCGTCAACGTCCTTCCACGACAGAATCTGCGCAAGAGCATCGGCACCTGTGATGAAGAAAAGCTCGGTTTCACGCCCATAGACTTGCGATAGGTCACGCAACGTATCGATCGTGTAGGTTGCCCCCGGCCGGTCGACGTCCACTCGCGAAACTGTGAACTGCGGATTCGACGCCGTTGCGACAACAGTCATGAGGTACCTGTGCTCGGCAGGCGACACATCACGATCGGACTTCTGCCACGGACGACCCGTGGGCACAAAAACGACTTCATCTAGATCAAACTTGGCTGCAACTTCACTTGCTGCAACCAAGTGTCCGTGGTGGATGGGGTCGAATGTTCCACCCATCACACCGACTCTGCGCACAGAATTTGCCATATCAGTGCCGGTGGGAAATGCCCTTCCACGACAGCGTAATAATGCCCAACAGCATCAAAATGCTGAACGCAATGACTCCGTACCAGATTGGGTGCATTGGCAACTCAACGACGGTTTCGTGCGCTTCCTGTGCCAGCACTACCAAAGCAGACGCCACGTCTTCTCCTTTTATAGATGTTTGTAAGATTTTACGGCAGTTCTTAGTCTCTCACGAAACTACGAACGAACCTGACCCGACCCACGCATGATCCACTTAGTTGTGGTGAGCTGAGTGAGTCCCATTGGTCCACGCGCGTGAAGCTTCTGTGTTGAGATCCCTACTTCGGCACCCAATCCGAAAGCGCCCCCGTCTGTAAAACGTGTTGAAACGTTCACACCTACGGACGCAGAGTCGATTGTGGACACAAACAGTTCGGCATTTGACAAGTCATTCGTCACAATGACGTCCGTGTGGCCCGACGAGTACTCACGAATGTGTTCGATCGCGGCCTCGATATCTTCGACAACTTTGATGGCAATCTCAAGGTCGAGGTACTCCGTGTTCCAGTCTTTGCGGGTGGCACGTTGAACCTTCACGCCATCTGGCGCGTATTCTGCAACCGTTGGGTCACCGTGGATGACCACGTTGGCATCACTGAGCCCTTCAAGGATGCGTGGAAGAACTCGACGTGCGGCCTTCTCGTGAACCAGCAGAGTCTCAAGCGCGTTGCACACACTGGGCCGTTGTGTCTTTGAGTTAACCACGAGCTTCGTAGCTGAGCGCACCGTAGCCGACGAGTCAATGAACATGTGAACGTTACCCACGCCAGTCTCAATGACTGGCACAGTCGAGTTCATGACAACAGTTTGAATGAGTTCAGCACCACCACGTGGAATCAACAGGTCTACGTGTTCGCGCGCGTTCATGAGAACTCGCGCACCTTCGCGGCCCCACTGGTCGATTCCATTGATCGAGTTTTCCGGCAACCCTGCAGTCACCAGAGCCTCTCGGAGAAGACTGATGAGCACCGTGTTTGACGACTGCGCGAGCGACCCGCCGCGCAGGACACTCGCGTTTCCCGATTTGAGAGCAAGCACGGCGATATCGACAGTCACATTGGGGCGTGCTTCGTAAATAGCGCCAATCACGCCCATAGGCACGCGCACCTGTGAGAGGTGAATGCCGTTGGGGAGCCTACGCCCTTCAACGATTTCACCCACTGGGTCGGGAAGTGAAACAACGTCACGCACAGCCTGAGCGATCGAACGCACCCGTTCTTCTGTCAAGCGCAAACGGTCGATCAGCCCCTCGGCCGTTCCTTTTTCGCGTGCTTTTTCAATGTCCTCGTTGTTCGCTTCGAGGATCTGTTCCACATTGTTTTCGAGCGTAAGCGCAATCTGTTCAAGCGCCGCGTGCCGTTCCGCGGTAGAAGAAACGCTGAGAACAGCTGATGCGTCCTTTGCGCCCGCTACAACTTTCGTAACTGCGCGAGAGATCTTGGGGTTAACATCCTCGGTCATAGACGTCCTTCATAAGCACTTTCGGTAAGCACCAAGTCGTTCCGGTGCACTACTTCCTTACGATAGTCACTACCATAGCGCTCTCCCAAGGCCTCAGTCGTTAAACCGTACATACGTGGAAGCTCTTCTGAGGAAAAGTTCGTCATGCCTCGCGCGATGACATTCCCCTGTGGGTCCAGGATGTCGATCGGGTCGCCTGACTCGAATTCTCCAGTCACCTGCGTTACCCCGGCAGCAAGGAGGCTAGTCCCTCGTTTGAGAACTGCCTTAGCGGCTCCCGCGTCAATCCGGATAGTTCCGTTGGTTGACGCCAAGTGCGCCAACCACAGCATTCGTGTTTGGCGGCGTTTATGGGTGACGGCGAAGTAGGTTCCTATGTCCTCGCCCCTGAGTGCGGCTGCGCAGTTGTCCGCCGAGGTGACAAGAGTTGGGATGCCCGAGTCAGTCACCATGGTGGCGGCTTGGACCTTGGTACGCATTCCGCCAGTACCCACACTCGATCCTGCTCCCCCAATGTTCAGCTCCTCGATTTCACTGGGGTGAGATACGAATTCGACTCGCTTGGAGGCCGGGTCAGCGGGGTGCGCAGTGTAGAGCGCGTCGACATCGGTGAGGAGGACCAGAGCATCGGCGTGGGAGAGCTGAGCAACAAGCGCGGACAGTCGGTCGTTGTCCCCCAGCCGAATCTCCGAGGTGGCAACGGCGTCATTCTCGTTCACGATAGGCATGAACCCCAGCGCTAACATTCTGTCGATTGCACGTTGAGCATTGCGATACTGCGTCCTACGGATAAGTTCATCTGCCGTGAGAAGCACCTGCGCGGGCACGAGCCCGTATTCGGCAAGCACAGTGAAGTACGCAGACATGAGAATTCCTTGGCCAATACCGGCGGCAGCTTGTTGCGTAGCAAGATCCTTCGGACGAGTAATGGCCTTCATGGGCCCCATACCAGCTGCCACCGCGCCCGATGACACGAGGATGACTTCTTTTCCGTCGAGTCGAAACTTTGCAAGAGTGCGTGCGATTTTCTCTAACGCCTCGGTGTTAAGGCCAGTGGGGGTCGTTAAGGAACTGGACCCCACTTTGACGACTACGCGGGAAGCACCCGCAATTGCATTGCGTGTTTCTTCATATGTGCTCACTACTCACTTCCTTCTTGCCGCGCGCGCTTCTCAGCGATGCGTTCGGCTTCGAGTTCAGCACGCGCTTCGGCCTTTGCGTCCATTCGTTCGTGGAAGGCAGCTTTACGTTCCTTGCGTGTCGCGCGCTGGTCATCTTCAAGACGCATATCTGTTCCACGGGCTCCAAGCAGTTCGGCGCCACCGACCATTGTTGGGTCCCAGTCAAAGACAACTGAGTTGTCATCTGGACCGATCACGATTGTGTCGCCAGGGTGAGCGCCCATGGAGAAGAGCTGCTCTTCGACGCCCAGTCTTTCAAGTCTGTCAGCCAGATAGCCAACCGCTTCGTCATTTGAGAAGTCTGTTTGCAGGACCCACCGTTGAGGCTTGGAGCCCAGAATGCGATACATCGGACCTTCAACTGTTTCTTCACGCACGATGTCGAACCCAGCATCGTCGACCGCAATTGGCCTGATCACCTGGCGAACCGGAGCGTCCTCGATCTGGCTGCGCCGCTCGCGTTCTTCTTTGACTAGCTCAGCCATCGCGAAGGACAGCTCTCTTAGACCCTTACGGCTCACAGCGGACACTTCAAACGTGCGGTACCCAGCCGCTTCAAGCTCTGAGCGCACCATGTCGGACATGTCTTGCCCGTCCGGCAAATCGGTTTTGTTCAACGCAACCAGCACTGGTCGCTTCGTCAAGGGAAGAAGGTCACCTGACGGCATAACATCGACCTCGTACTCCGCGAGCTCGGATTCAATCGCGTGCAAATCAGTGACCGGATCCCTGTCTGACTCCCACGTAGCCATATCAATCACGTGAACCAAGGCGGCACAGCGTTCGATGTGACGCAAGAACTCCAAACCAAGACCTCGGCCTTGGGCGGCACCTGGAATCAAACCGGGGACGTCTGCGACCGTGAAGCGTACGTCACCAGCCTCAACCACACCCAAGTTTGGTTTCAAGGTAGTGAACGGGTAGTCAGCGATTTTAGGGCGCGCAGCGGAAAGCGCTGCAATGAGCGAGGATTTACCAGCCGAGGGGAAGCCGACCAGCGCAATGTCAGCTACCGACTTAATTTCGAGGACAAGCTCGCGCTCTTCGCCCGGTTCACCCAGAAGCGCGAAGCCCGGCGCCTTTCGTTTGGTCGAGGCAAGTGCAGCGTTACCTAGGCCACCTCGCCCACCGCGTGCGGCGATAAACTCCGTGCCGATGCCCATGAGATCGGCGAGCACCTGGCCATCCTTGGTCTTTACTACTGTCCCTTCAGGAACGAGAAGTACCAAGTTCTCACCGTTGACACCATGGCGGAGGTCACCCTTGCCCACTCCCCCATTTTCAGCGTTCCGGTGAGGTGAGCGGTGGTACGGGAGCAACGTGGTGGTTTGATCGTCCACACGCAAAACCACGTCGCCGCCGTCGCCACCGTTAGCGCCGTCCGGTCCACCAAGTGGCTTGAACTTTTCGCGCCGAACAGACACACAACCGTGCCCACCATTTCCTGCTGTCACATGAAGTGTTACGCGATCAACAAACTCAATAGCCACGGTTCTCCCTTAAACTTTCCCAATAAACGCAAGTGGGGTGAGCCATAACGACTCACCCCACCAGTGTAAATAACTCAGTTAGCCTGCAACGATGTTAACGACCTTACGTCCACCCTTTGCACCAAACTCAACAGTTCCAGCTGCGAGTGCGAACAGAGTGTCGTCGCCACCACGGCCTACGTTGACACCAGGGTGGAACTTGGTTCCACGCTGACGAACAAGAATTTCGCCTGCGCCCACGACCTGACCACCGTAGCGCTTAACGCCCAGTCGCTTAGCGTTTGAGTCGCGACCATTTCGAGTCGAGGAGACTCCCTTTTTACTTGCCATTGTTAAACTCTCCTAGCGCTACTTAATGCCGGTGATCTTGAGGCGCGTCAGGTCCTGACGGTGACCAATGCGCTTCTTGTACCCAGTCTTGTTCTTGTACTTCTGAATGACGATCTTGGGTCCGCGGTGCTCGCCCACAACTTCAGCAGTCACTGCCATTTTTGCCAGAGCAGAAGGCTCGTGGGTAACGGTCTCACCGTCTACGTGCAGGACTACGTCAAGATCAACGGAGTCACCAATCTCAGCTTTGATCCGATTTACGGTAATAGTGTCGCCAACGCTCACTTTTTCCTGGTGACCGCCGGCACGGACGATGGCATAAACCATGTACGATACCTTCCTTCTCGATGCGCTCTGGCGAGCGTTCCTGTATCAGCAGACGTTCCTTGGACCACATGTCCCATTACGAGGAAAATCCAGCCGAGGCGCTAAATGCACCGACGAATTATTCTACTGACAAAGCACTCGCTGAGCAAGTCAGAAAGCCGGTTAACCCTGCGAAGCCTTTTCGTCGGCAATTCTTTCGTGGTGCCTGATCACTTCGGCAACAATGAACGCGAGGAACTTCTCCGCAAACTCTGGGTCGAGCTGAGCATCGGCAGCAAGTGCTCGTAGACGCTTCACCTGCCGCTTCTCGCGTTCCGGGTCTGCCGCAGGTAACTGCGTCTGGGCTTTTAACTGCCCGACTTGTTCAGTGAGCTTAAAGCGCTCAGCAAGCACGTGAATAAGAACCGAGTCCAGATTGTCGATACTTTGTCGCAGGCGTTCGAGTTCAGGGTGAGACGTCATTTCTTTAGTGTAAATCACACGAAAGAGCCCGGAGCATCAAATATGCTCCGGGCCCTGAAGGAGAAAGTTATTGCTTACGCGTTACCCTGCTCTTCGCGAATCTCCTGGAGTTCCGCTTCAGACTCAGCACCCAATTCGTAGAGGGTGCCGGCCCTGCGGTCAGCCAGGTACTGCTTCATTTCGCGCAACACTTCAGGTACCAGCAGGTACAGACCGAAGATGTTGATGAAGCAGCAGATGAACAGAACTGCATCAGCAAACGCCACGATCGATCCGAACGAAGCCAAGCAACCAATCAAGATGAACGCCATGAGGATCAGGCGGAAGAGCGTGTCAGACCAGTTACGACGACCGAACAGGTAGTGCCACGCTTTTTCACCATAGTAGGCCCATGTAATCAGGGTCGAGATCGCGAACAGAACGACCGCGATTGCCAGAAGAATTGGCCACCAACCGGTGATTGTGGAGAACGCACTCGAAACAAGTTCAACACCTGCAACCGATTCACCAGCGGCCGCATCTTCGCGTGCCTTGGTAAAGGTTTCGCCACCGGCGATAATCACGGTCAGCGCGGTCATGAGGCAGACGACCACTGTGTCAATGAAGGGTTCCAGTAGCGCTACGAAACCTTCCGAAACTGGGCGTCGCGTCTTTACAGCCGAGTGAGCGATTGGCGATGATCCAATTCCAGCTTCGTTCGAGAATGCCGCACGCTGGAAGCCCACGATCATCACACCGATCATTCCACCCAGACCACCTTCAGGAGTGAAGGCTCCCGCGAAAATTTCTGCGAAAGCGGCTGGAACGTGACCGAAGTTCCCAAAGATCACAATGAGGCACGAACCGATGTACAGAACTGCCATGGCAGGGACAAGCTTGTCGGTGACAGAACCGATGACCTTGATACCACCGATAACAACCAGACCAACGAGACCTGCGATCAAAATACCTGTGAACAGACCACCAAGCGGCCCACCCAAAGGACCTTCAGCGCCACCGGTTGCTTCGCGCATCTGAACGAAGGCCTGGTTCGACTGGAACATACCTCCACCGACAACACCGAACAGCAGAATCGCGATAGCGAAGATTCCCGTGAGGGCCTTGGCGACTGGGCCACCGAAGCGCTTAAACGCAATAGGCAAGTACTTGAATGGACCACCGTGAACCACGCCATCTTCATCGATTTCGCGGTATTTCACACCCAACGTACATTCAACGAACTTGGTAGCCATACCCAAGATACCTGCAACCATCATCCAGAAGGCCGCACCTGGACCACCGACAGACATAGCAACACCAACACCGGCGATGTTACCCAGACCCACCGTTCCGGAAACCGCAGACGCGAGAGCCTGGAAGTGCGTCACTTCACCTGGGTCGTCCTTTGATGAGAACTTTCCTCTCACCACTTCCAGTGCGACGCCGAATCCGCGGAACTGGATAAATCCGGTGATGATCGTAAAGATCGTCGCACCGACAATCAGCCAGACCAGCACGAGCGGGAGATCACCTCCAGCTACTGGGACTGCGAAGAAAACAATTTTTTCGAGTCCCGTGGCGATCGGTTCAAAACCGGTGTTAATCGCCTCTTCAATTTGATTCGCATTACTCAATGCGTCCACCACCTTAGTGTGAGTTACATCTCACAATAGATTCACGGGTACCTTCGACTTTCGCAACATGAAATGTGTCGTGGGCCACACTGTGTTATCGAACCGTTATCTGGGGTGTAACTCTGAACTTGCAAAACAGAAACCCGCCAGCGCGAAATCACTTCGCACTGACGGGCTGAACTGCAACTTCAAACAGCAGACGTCGAGCTACTCGTCGTCTCCGATGATGAGTACTGGAAGAGCCGGGGTCTCGTCCTTTGGCTTTTGCGTTTCCCCGCCTTGAGTTTTCTCAGGTTTTGGTGTCACAGCAGGACGTTTCTTGGGTTCGGCTTTCTGAATCTTCGTTTCAGTGTCGTCCCCAATCATCACCGTGCCGGGTGCGTGCACAATCGGCTCGGGTTCACGCACTTCAGGCTCAACCACTTTGGGCTCTTCGGCTTCCGGCTTCTGTGGCTTTTGCTCGGTGACCTCTTGCTTGCGTGGCTCCGAAGCCTGCGTTTCATCTTGCGAATCCGTGCTTTCGTCCTGACGAGAACGCATTGTGGCAGCGGCAATAGCAGTGAGCTCGTTACTCGAAGGCTTAGATGACTTCTCGTTTGACCGGGAACGCTTCTTCCGTGACTTGTACTGCTTGGAGTTGTCGACTTCGGTTCCTGGTAGGACAAGCCCGCGTCCGGACAGGTCTTCGCCAGCGGCAACCAAGCTTTCAGCCAAACCAGTTCCGATTCGTTTACGCGTCATCTGGACAAGCCCAAGCGACGTCACTTCTGCCACCTGGTGCTTTGTACGGTCGCGTCCCAAACACTCAACCAAGCGTCGCACAACAAGGTCGCGGTTGGATTCCAGCACCATGTCGATGAAGTCAACGACGATAATTCCGCCGATGTCACGCAAGCGAAGCTGGCGAATCACTTCTTCGGCCGCTTCAAGGTTGTTCTTGGTCACCGTTTCTTCGAGGTTGCCTCCGGAACCGGTGAACTTTCCCGTGTTGACGTCAATAACCGTCATGGCCTCTGTGCGGTCAATGACGAGCGAACCACCAGAAGGAAGATTCACTTTGCGTGACAGCGCCTTTTCAATCTGTTCGGATACGCGGAAGTGGTCGAAAACGTCGTATTCGCCTGTGTAGCGTTCAACGCGTTCCACCAGATCCGGCGCAACCGATTCCACATACTCATGGATCGTGTCATAGACACCGTCACCGTCGATGACCAGCTTGGAGAAGTCTTCATTGAACACGTCACGAATAATGCGCACGATCATGTCTGGCTCTGAGTACAGAAGCTGTGGAGCCAATACCTTTGTCGAAGTCGATTTCTTCTCGATCGTCTGCCAACGCTTGGCCAGACGCTCGATGTCACGTGTGAGCTCTTCTTCGCTGGCACCTTCAGCGGCGGTGCGAACAATGACACCGTTACCTTCTGGGACGGCATCGCCCAGCAACTTACGCAAACGCTGACGTTCCTTGTCTGGCAGTTTGCGCGAAATTCCCGTCATGGAGTTGTTGGGGACGTACACCAGGAAGCGACCAGGCAAAGAAATCTGGCTAGTGAGTCGGGCGCCCTTGTGTCCGATGGGGTCTTTGGTTACCTGCACCAGTACCGAGTCACCTGGGTTGAGTGCCACTTCAATACGGTGAGGCTTTCCGTCCATTCCCAGAACGTCCCAGTTCACTTCACCGGCATAGAGGACCGCGTTGCGCCCCTTGCCAATGTCAACGAACGCCGCTTCCATGCTGGGCAGCACATTCTGCACCTTACCCAAATACACGTTGCCAATCAGCGACGCCTGCGCTTTGGCTTCCGAGAGGTAGTGTTCTACCGCAATTCCGTCTTCGGTCACCACCAACTGCGTACGCCCGTCGTGCTCACGCACGATCATGGTGCGTTCGACTGATTCGCGACGTGCAAGGAACTCCGCTTCCGTGATGAGCGGACGGCGACGGCCAGCTTCACGCCCTTCGCGACGGCGCTGACGCTTCGCTTCGAGGCGGGTAGAGCCCTTCACACCAGTGACGGAGTCTTCCGCGTTGCGGACTCGGCGGCGACGGCGACGGCGTGACGATTCGTGGTTGTCGTCATCATCGGACTCTTTTGAGTCAGCCTGCTTGCCACTGTCGGAGTCCCTGTCGCCTTTAGCCGAGGAGTCTTTACCTTCCGAGTTCCCGGAGTCATCGCGCGACCGGGAGCGACGACCTCGACCACCACGGCGACGACGTCGCCGATCATTGTCACCGGACTCGTCTGTGTTGTCAGAGTCGTCCGTGCTGTCGTTGTCCTCGTCGTCGCTGTCGTTGGCATCGTCGTCATCGCCGGTCCACGTGGGGTCAACGACTTCGCCGAGTTCCGCCTGGGGCTGTTGAAACGTCAGGATATTTGAGCTAGGAGCCTTGATGGGCTCCACCTCTTCGTCTTCGTCCTGTTGGGCAGCGGAAAATACCGCTTTGGGGTCATAAGAATCCCCCGCCGAGGTGGTTACCAGGTTTTCGGGTTGCGCTACCTGCCCGGGCAGGTTGGAGAAAATCGCCGAAAGCGGGTCGAGCGGACGGCGTTCTTGCTGAGTTTCGGGTTTCTGATCGTCCTCAGTGGTCGTTACCGACTCTGTTGACGCTGTCGCTTCTTTACGTTTGTCTTCAGCTACTCGAGCGATGTCCTCCAGGGCATCGCGGTTTTCTTGATTGACTTCAGTAGCTTCCTGGTGGTCATCTTCGACACCAGTTTTACCGCGGGATTTCCGTAAATTTTCGAGGTCGGCAAGAATGCCGGCCTTAGGATCGAGGTCCTGTGTATTCATTTTGTTAAACTCCTGACCCTTCCAGAACGCGATGCACCTTTCGCACACTGTCCGGGAACTGACACTGTCTACGCGTTTGTACGCAAAAACTCTTGAGCAGTGAGGCTCGCGCAATGGCGCGGTGGCCTGCTTCTCTTTAACCACGCGGATCAAGACCCACAAGGTGGAAGCTCGAGGTCTGGTGCTCAACCTCGCTCGTCCATCATTATGTCACACGGTTCATGTACAAACCCTGGATACGCGCCGTCACTGCTGTCCATTCAGTGAACGGCACAGTGCCACACGTTGCGATCGCGTGCACGGTGACGCCTCCCCGTGGCATGCTTAACTGCGTGAGTGCAAAAGTAGCTGAAACAGATGAGCACCCCCAGGCCCTGGAAACACAGTCGTCATCGTGGCTTCTCAATCCTGTGGTCCATGGGATCTACATGGTCGCGTTCTCAGTGATCGGTCTCCTTGCTTCATATGACCTTTCGATTGAAAAGGTGAAGAAGCTTGAGAATCCGGAGTACATCCTGTCGTGCGATATGAACCCGTTCTTTTCGTGCAGTGGCGTCATGCAGTACCCGCAATCACAGCTGTTTGGCTTTCCTAACCAGTTCTTAGGAATCGCCGCGTTTGTCTTTCCTCTTCTGCTGGGAGTCTTGCTGATCAGTCGTGCACAGATTCCCGGCTGGGTGATGGTTGGCCTGAACATTGGGCTCCTGGGCGGTGTGGCCCTGGTGACATTCCTGTACATCAGTTCAATCTGGGTGATTGGAATCGGGTGTCCCTGGTGCATCGTGGTGTGGACGGTCACCATTCCGCTGTTCTGCACTACAACTGGCTATAACGCGCTAGTGGGTAACTTTGGAACACGCATTCGCGACAACGTCACTGTCCGCGTATTTGCGTCGAGTTCACTTCTCATCAGCGTGGTGCTGGTCTTTGTTATCTACGTGTCGATTGTGATTCGCTTCTGGGATTACTTCAGCACGCTCTTCTAAAAGCAAACCACACGCAGTCACCCCGGCGCGTGGGCGCCGGGGTGACTCGTATTCACAGATGCGGGTGGCTCAGTCTTGGAACCACAGGCCGATTTCACGTTCAGCCGACAGCGACGAGTCTGAACCGTGGACCACGTTCTGCTGTGCCACGGTCCCCCAGTCACGTCCGAGGTCGCCACGAATGCTACCTGGAGCAGCTGTCGTTGGGTCGGTGGCCCCGGCGAGCGTGCGGAAACCGAGGATTGCACCGTCGCCCTCAACAACCATGGCCACAATTGGGCCGGAGGCCATGAAGTCGACCAGCGGCTCAAAAAACGGCTTACCTTCGTGCTCTTCGTAGTGTTCCGTGAGAAGTTGACGTGAGGCTTCCATCATCTTCAAACGTTCGATGGTGTAGCCCTTGGTTTCGATGCGTGAAATGACTTCACCAATCAAACCGCGCCTCACGCCGTCGGGTTTGACGAGGACAAGAGTCCGTTCGCTCACGAATATTCTCCTAACGTTGAAATTGAGCAACCACTACTAGGTTAGCTTTTCTTTTGGGCGTCCGCGGCAATCTCTTCCTTGGCCCATTCTGTGGCTTCACGGTCGATGCGTTTGCCCCAATACACCGCCACAACCCACATGGCTGTATAGATCACACCCACAATGAGCATCATGGGCATGACGAAGGCTGTGAGAAGGACACATGCTTGAGCTATGTGACCCAGCGTGAGTCCAACACCCGAACCCATAGCTTTTCGTGGCAAGGTGGCAGTTGCAACCACACACAAAACGGTGATCACCGAAGCTCCCACGATGAGCCACGTTAACGACACTGGTCTCAGTCCGTAGCCAACGAGGAACGCCAGGTAGACCACCAGGATTTCCGAAATCAGAATCGTGCCACACAACACCGGGAGCTTCGACTTCAGAGGCAGTGTAGGAAGCGCTTGGCTCACGACTGCTCCTTCCGTCCTAAGAGCGTGCGGGCTTCGCCCACCGTTGACAGCGACCCGGTCACAACAACACCCGTCCCCGACTCATCGAGCGCCAAATCGAGCGCCTTCATGAGCGCGGAGTTCATGTCGTTTTCGACTAAAACGTCGTCGGCATCCCACCATTCGCCGGCTGCGTGAGCGAGCTCGTCGGCCCCCATGGCACGAGGAGACTGGACCTGCGTCACGATCACGCGTCGCGCGAATCGACTCAAGTGCTCAAAGACGCCGTGCGGGTCTTTGTCCGCGTACATCGCGACGACTGCCACGACCTCGGCGAAGTCAAAAGCGTCACCCACCGTTTCAGCGAGAACCTGGGCAGCGTGCGCGTTGTGCGCGCCATCGACAATCACCGTGGGTTCTGACCGCAGAATCTCAACACGCCCAGGTGAGGTCACAGCGCTCATACCTTCACCAACCACGTCAACGTTCAACGGTTTGTCTTCTGTTCCCAAGAATGCTTCGACCGCGGCCAGAGCAACTGTCGCGTTGACCGCCTGATGCTCACCGTGTAGCGGCAAGAACAGGTCGGGGTAATCCTCCAGCTGAGTGCGCACGTGAATCACTTGGCCGTCGACCGCGTTGACCCGGCTTTGCAAACCAAATTCGCGACCAAGCCACCTGGACTCAACACCACGATCAGCGAACTCCGAGGCGAACACATCTTCCACCTCGGGAACCTGGGGGCCCACCACCGCAACCGGGTGCGGGGCAGGCGACGGGTCCACGGTGCGGTTGAGAATCCCCGCTTTTGTACGCGCGATCTCTTCGACCGTGTCTCCCAGGAACTGCTGGTGATCCAGGCTCACAGGGGTGAACACGCACACCTGAGCGTCAGCGACATTTGTGGAGTCCCATTCGCCGCCCATGCCCACTTCGAGGATCATGACGTCGACTGGAGCGTCGGCGAAGATGGCGAACGCAACCACGGTGAGCGCTTCAAAGAACGTCAGAGGCGGTCGGTCCGACTGGGCCAATTCCTGGTCAACGATGTGAAGAACCGGCTGAATGTCGTCGACAATCTCGACAAACTTCTGGGCGCTTACGGGCTCGCCGTCCACGCTGAAACGCTCGGTGAGGTTCTGCATGTGCGGGCTGGAAAACCGTCCCGTGCGCAGGTCGTGGGCCCGGATGAGCGTGTCGATCATGCGCACTGTGGACGTTTTACCGTTGGTGCCCGTCACCGTGATCACCGGCGCCGAGGTGTGTATGTCACCTAGAAGTTCGCACGCTCGGCGTGTAGCGTCTAGACGCAGTTCAACTTCAGTTTCACCGGCCCGCGCCTGCAGGAGAGCCTGGGCGCGGGCGAGTTCAGACGTGAGATCCATTAGGCCTTCACCACGCGAATGTTCGCGTTCAGTTCATTCGCACTGTGCAGATCGTCACCCGTTGCTTCATCTGTGCTGAGTTCGAACTGCAGAGCCAGCGTTTCACCTGCAATGAGCAGGCGGTGCGGAGTGAGTGCCTGCGCGGTTGCGTCGTCGGTGTAGAGGGTGACGCGGATGCGGTCAGAAACATCCAAGTCGAGCTCACGACGGATGTTCTGGATTGCGCGGACGGCATCACGTGCCAGTCCTTCCGCTTCCAGTTCCGGCGTCACAGTCGTATCCAGCGCCACGAAACCAGAGTCGGTAGGTGCCAGAACTACACTGTCGCTTGCCGCCTCGGCGACCTCTTCTAGGGTGTACTCACCTTCCACAAGCTCGATCCCACCGGAGACCACCACGCCGTCGTTGACCGACCAGTCGCCGGTCTTTGAACCCTTGATGGCCGTCTGCACGTCCTTCCCGAGACGCGGGCCGGCAGCGCGGGCGTTCACCGTGAGTTTGTGGTCGAGTGAGAATCCGGCTTCGGCGGCTTCGGCCATGCGAAGTACCTCGACGGATTTCACGTTGAGCTCGTCGGCGATGATGGATGTGAAGTCCTCGCCGAGCTCGATGTCAGTTGCGACCGTCAGCGTGGACAGTGGCAGGCGCACGCGCAGGTGCTGTGCCTTGCGCAGGCTCGAGCCAACCGAGCACACGCCGCGGGTTGCGTCCATGCGTTCAACCAGATCGGGATCTGCAGGGAACAGCGTTGCGTCTGGGTAGTCAGCCAAGTGGACCGATTCTTCGCCCGTGAGGCCACGGAAAGTTTCTTCTGCCACGAACGGCATGAGTGGGGACGCAGCACGGATGAACGCTTCAAAACACGTGTAGAACACGTCGAAGCTTTCGTGCATGGCCACGGTGCCGTCCCAGAAACGACGGCGCGACCTGCGCACATACCAGTTGGTCAGAATATCCAAGTACTCACGGATCAGCTGGCACCCATTCCACAAGTCATACGCGTCCATGGCCGTCTGGAAGTCCACCAGGAAGTCGTGAGTCTTAGCAAGGAGGTAGCGGTCCAGAACCTGGCTCGACTCATACCGTTTCTTGGCGCTGTAGCCGCGGGTGTCTTCGCCTTCTGCTGATTCAGCCGTGTTGGAGTACGTGGCAAAGAAGTACCACGCGTTCCACGCTGGCAGGATCACCTGTCGAACCCCGTCACGGATTCCCTGTTCCGTGACGATGAGGTTTCCACCGCGCAAGATGGGGCTGGACATGAGGAACCAGCGCATCGCGTCAGAGCCGTCACGTTCAAACACTTCGTTGACGTCCGGGTAGTTGCGCAGGCTCTTCGACATCTTCTGCCCGTCCGAGCCCAGGACGATTCCGTGGCAGATCACGTCCATGAACGCTGGCTTGTCGAACAGTGCGGACGCCAGAATGTGCAGGGTGTAGAACCACCCGCGTGTCTGCCCGATGTACTCAACGATGAAGTCGGCCGGGTAGTGGTGTTCGAACCAGTCTTTGTTGTCGAACGGGTAGTGGACCTGCCCGTATGGCATGGAACCGGAGTCGAACCACACGTCCAAGATGTCTTCGACGCGACGCATGGTGGACTTCCCAGAGGGGTCGTCCGGATTAGGGCGGGTCAGTTCATCGACGTACGGGCGGTGCAGGTTTGGTTTGCCGTCGGGCCCGGTTGGCAGTCGACCAAAGTCACGTTCGATCTCTTCAAACGAACCGTAGACGTCCAGACGTGGGTATTCCGGGTTGTCTGACTTCCACACGGGAACGGGGCTTCCCCAGAAACGGTTACGGGTAATCGACCAGTCGCGTGCGTTTTCGAGCCATTTTCCGAACTGGCCGTGCTTGACGTTGTCCGGCACCCACGTGATCTTTTCGTTGTTGGCCAGCATCTTGTCTTTGATCCTGGTGACCTCGACGAACCACGAACTCACTCCCTTGTAGATGAGTGGGTTTTTACAGCGCCAGCAGTGAGGGTAGGAGTGGTTGTAGGTTTCGTGACGTACCAGCACGGTGCCGTCCCACACAGATCCTGTTTCGCCGTCCTGTTTGGTGGCGTTCTTGAGTTGTCGGATCAGTGGCGCGTTAGCTTCGAACACCTGCAGGCCTTCGAATTCCTTCACTGGCGCGGTGAACTGGCCGCTCGCGCTCACGGGCATGACGGCTTCGATGCCGGCAGCCTGGGTGACAACGTAGTCGTCCTCACCGAACGCTCCCGCGGTGTGAACAAGTCCGGTACCGTCCGAGGTGGTGACGAAGTCCCCTTCGAGGATCCGGAAGGCGTTTTCGTGGCCTTCGTAGTAGGTGAACGGCGGGTTGTAGGTGTGGCCCAAAAGGTCGGAGCCTTTGAGCGTTTCAACAACCGTGGGGTCCTCCCCCAGTTCCTTTGCGTACGCTGCCAGCCGAGCCTGAGCGATCACGTACCTTTCAGCGGTACCGGTTGGCACCTCGGACTCCACAACCACGTAGTCGATGTCCGAGCCCACCACGATCGCAAGGTTAGAAGGAAGGGTCCACGGTGTGGTGGTCCAGATCAGGAACTTAGCGCCGTGCAGGCGTTCGAGCGGGCCACCCGAGCACGTCAAACCGACGGTGACCGACGGGTCTTGACGGTCCTTGTAGACCTCTTCGTCCATGCGGAGTTCGTGGTTCGACAGCGGTGTCTCATCCGACCAGCAGTAGGGCAAAACACGGAAGCCTTCGTAGATAAGGCCCTTGTCGTACAAGGTCTTAAACACCCACAGCACCGATTCCATAAATTCGGGGTTGAGTGTCTTGTAGTCGTTTTCGAAGTCGACCCAGCGACCCATGCGGTTGACGTACTCTTCCCACTCGTTGGTGTACTTGAGTACGGAAGCACGCGCGGCGTCGTTGAACTTTTCGACGCCCATGTCCAGGATTTCGTCCTTGGTTTTCAGGCCCAACTGACGCATGGCTTCGAGTTCGGCGGGAAGGCCGTGCGTGTCCCACCCAAAGCGTCGCTCGACTTTCTTCCCACGCATGGTCTGGTAGCGCGGAACGACGTCCTTGACGTAGCTGGTCAGCAGGTGGCCGTAGTGTGGCAGACCGTTCGCAAACGGAGGACCGTCGTAGAAAACGAACTCGTTTTCACCGTCGACGCCAGCGTCACGTTGTTCGACGGACTTGCGGAATGTGTTGTTTTCGTTCCAGTAAGCAAGAATGTCTTTTTCTAGTTCTGGAAATGTGGGGCTGGGTGTGAGCCCGCCAGTAAACGTCGTCGCCTGGGGGTACACCCGTTGGGTGTGAGCTTCTGAGCCGGTTGTTTCGGTCATGAGCGTCCTTTAACTTTCAGGGGCCGAGTGATTCGCACTTGACCCGATTTACGGTGTCATCCGTGCGAGGACGAAGGCCAGTTGGCCACCGCGGTACCACCCCGCTTATCTGTTCTTCCCGAGGTGGCAAGGACAGATCGCTCATAAGGCTGTTACGGGCCTACCCGTCCGGTTCTACTGGGCGAATGCTCTGCTGCCTATATACGCATGCTTTTGTACAACCGCTTTTCTTCCGGATGCTCCCCGGTGATGGCCGGATCGTAGCGGTATTAGCTTACCGCATAGAAGCCCGTGTATACGTGTGTAGTGTGGGACGTACATGGAGGAGGACGAATGACTGAACAGAAACTACGCGCAGTTGTCACTGGTGCCAGCTCTGGAATAGGCGCGGCCACCGTTCGCCAGCTCCGAGCTCTTGATTGGAACGTTGTTGCGGTTGCTCGGCGTGAAGACAAACTCAAAGCGCTTGCAGACGAAACCGGTGCCAGCTACATCGTGGCCGACATGACCAGTGACGAAGATGTCACCCGGATGGCTGAAGAAGTGCTCGCCCAAGGACCTGTCCACTCGCTCGTGGCCAACGCTGGATTCGCCCTGGGCACCGATGAAGTCAAAGATGCCAACGTCGACGACTGGAAGAAGATGTTTGACATCAACGTGCTGGGTGTTGTGCGCGCAGTGAAGGCGCTCCTGCCAGCCCTGGTCGACTCCGGCCGAGGTGACATTTGCATCATGAGTTCCACAGCCGGGCACATTGCCTATGAAGGCGGAGGTGGGTACGTCGCTGCCAAGCACGGCACCACCTCGGTCGCGGAAACCCTGCGGCTGGAACTTGCGGGACAGCCGGTCCGCGTAATGGAAATTGCCCCGGGTATGGTCGCGACCGACGAGTTTTCTCTCAAGAGGCTGGGGTCCCAGGAGGCCGCGGACAAGGTGTACGAAGGCGTTGAGCGCCCGCTGACGGCCGAGGACGTTGCTGACGCTGTCGTGTACACGCTGACGCGTCCGCACCACTTCAACGTCGACCTCATGGTCATTCGCCCTATCGCGCAGGCGGCACAGCACAAGGTGGCGCGCAACTCCGGACTGTAAAAGATCTTTGGCCTTTGCCCAACCCAGGTGAAAAGATATTGCTATGAATAACGGCCCAAGCACACACGACTCGGTGCACCTTCCAGATAAACCAGCCCTCGAAGGGCTTTCCGAAAAATGGGACGCAAAGTGGGGTGAGGAACAGGTCTACGCGTTCGACCGTAACACCACACGTGAAGAGGTCTACGCGATCGACACTCCCCCACCAACCGCGTCTGGTTCGTTGCACGTGGGCCACGTCTTTAGTTACACGCACACCGACGTCATGGCACGCTACATGCGCATGACCGGCAAGAACGTTTTCTACCCCATGGGATGGGACGACAACGGCCTGCCAACCGAACGTCGCGTACAGAACTACTACGGCGTCAAGTGCGAACCTTCACTGGCCTACGACCCGGACTTCACGCCACCGGAGAAACCTGCGAAGAACCCACGCGACTTTGTGGCAGTTTCTCGCCTCAACTTCATTGAGCTGTGCGAAAAGCTGTCGGCTGAAGACGAGAAGGTTTTCGAGCAGTTGTTCCGCTCGGTTGGGCTGTCCGTCGACTGGAACTATTCGTACCGCACGATCGACGACAAGTCCCGCGCTGTCTCCCAGCGTGCGTTCTTGCACGATTTGAAGGCGGGGCAGGCATACTCACAGGACGCACCCACCATGTGGGATGTGACGTTTGGGACCGCGGTTGCGCAAGCCGAACTCGAGGACCGCGAAAAGGAGGGCGCGTACCACAAGGTCAAGTTCTTCCCCACTGGATCTGACGGTCTGGCCGACACAGCACGTGAGCCGGTTGTCATTCTGACTTCGCGCCCAGAGCTCATTCCTGCAGTTGTGGCGCTTGTGGCCCACCCTGACGATGAGCGTTACCAGGGTCTCTTTGGTTCGACGGTTGTGTCGCCGCTGTTCGGTGTTGAGGTTGAGGTCAAGGCGCACGAACTCGCTAAGTCCGACAAGGGTACGGGTATCGCCATGGTGTGTACGTTTGGTGACCTCACCGACGTCACGTGGTGGCGTGAGTTGGACCTCCCAACGCGTGCCGTGGTGACCCGTGACGGGCGCCTGAGCCGCGAGGTTCCGGAATGGATTGCGAGTTCCGCAAAGGCTGACGCGGCCGACGTGTACGGCAAGCTCGCCGGAAAGACCACCTTCACGGCTCGTAAGGAGATCGCTGAGCTGCTGGAAGAGTCCGGTGACCTCACCGGCCCCATTGAGCAGATCACCCACCCCGTGCCGTTTTATGAAAAGGGTGACAAGCCTCTTGAGGTGGTCACTTCGCGTCAGTGGTACATCCGCAACGGTGGGCGAAGCGCGGAACTCCGTGACGCTCTGATTGCGCGGGGTCGCGAAATCGACTGGCACCCTGCGTTTATGCGTTCGCGTTATGAAAACTGGGTGGAGGGCTTGAGCGGTGACTGGCTGGTGTCACGTCAGCGCTACTTCGGCGTTCCGATTCCGCTGTGGTACCGCCTCGATGAGCAGGGCCAGCCGGATTACGACGACCCGATCGTTCCACACGATGACCAGTTGCCAGTGGACCCACAGGCCCACACACCTGTGGGCTTCACGGATGAGCAGCGCGACCAGCCAGGTGGCTTCACGGGCGACCCAGATGTGCTGGACACATGGGCAACGTCGAGCCTGACACCACAGCTGATTGGTGGATGGTCCACGGACGACGACCTGTTTAACAAGGTTTTCCCGTTCGATCTGCGCCCGCAGGGGCACGACATTATTCGCACGTGGCTCTTCTCCACGGTGGTTCGTGCCAATTCAATTCACGGCTCGATCCCGTGGACGAACACTGCGCTGTCCGGGTGGATTCTGGACCCGGACCGCAAGAAGATGTCCAAGTCCAAGGGCAACGTGGTTGTGCCCAGCGACATCATCGCGGAAACCAAGCCTGGGTTTGGGCCCGACGCGGTTCGTTACTGGGCAGCAAGCGCGCGTTTGGGCGGTGACACCGCATATGACGTGTCGCAAATGCAGATCGGTCGCCGTTTGGCGATGAAGTTGCTGAACGCGTCGAAGTTTGCCTTGGCTCAGGGGGTTCACGCAGGTCACGTCCAGAACTTTGACCACGTGACTCATCCGCTTGACCAGGCGTTGCTGACCAAGTTGCGTGCCACGATCGGGCAGTCGGGTGCGCACTTCGCCGAGTACGACTACGCTCACGCGCTACGTGTCACCGAGTCGTTCTTCTGGGAGTTCACCGACGACTACGTGGAGCTCGTTAAGGACCGGTCATATGGTGCGCAGGGCGAACAGGCTCAGCTGTCGGCCCACGTGACCCTGGCGACCGCACTTGACGCGCTGTTGCGTCTCTTTGCTCCGTTCATGCCGTTCGTCACTGAAGAAGTGTGGTCGTGGTGGCATGACGGATCTATCCACCGAACCACATGGCCAGGTGCCACCGAAATCACGGTCGGTGACACCTCGGGCGTGGACCTTGAAACCATCGCAACGATCCTGGCAGAGGTTCGCCGCGCCAAGACCGAGGCGAAGGTTTCCCAAAAGACCGAGGTCGTCTCAGCGACTCTGCGCGCAACCGCCGCCGTGGTGGCGATGGCAGAGGCCGCGCGGGGCGACTTGGAAGCTGCGGGCCGTATTCGCGAGTGGGAACTCACCGTTGACGACGCGCAGACCGAACCCACTGTCACTGACATCGAGTTCGCTGTCGAAGAAAAATAATCAACGGAGGCACTATGCGTAGTGAACTGTTTGCCGACATCCACCAGGAAAAGAACAACACCGAACGTTGGACTCTGCAGTCCAAGCGAATGTTGCGCACCTACATCACCCCCGACGCGCCTATGGTTGCGACGAAGGGAGCGATGGTTGCATACCAGGGCAATGTGACGTTCCGTCACAAGGGCTCGCGTTCGGTTGGCGAGTTCTTTAAAAAGCAGCTGACCAGCGAAGACACTCCTATGATGAGTGTTGAGGGTCACGGGGAGGTTTTCTACGCGCGGAACGCGGCGAACATCTTCCTCATGCAGCTCGAGGGTGACCAGGATGCGTTGACGGTGAACTCGTCGCAGTTGTTGGCGTTTGATGCGCACCTCAACTGGGATATCAAGCGTATCCGAGGTGGCATGGGTGCGTTGGCGTCTGGGTCGGGGCTGTTCAACATTGAGATGTCGGGGCAAGGTAGCGCCTCGGTGTGCTGTTACGGTGACCCCATGATTCTCGACTGTTCGCAGACTCCAACGTATGTGGACCCGCAGGCTGCGGTGTGCTGGTCAGCGAATCTAGCACCTCAGATTAAGGTGGACGCTTCGGTTGGAACGTTTATTGGGCGTGAGTCTGGAGAGACGATTCAGCTGATGTTCCACGGTCCTGGTTTCGTTGTGGTGCAGCCGGCAGAAACTTACTAGACCGAGGTTGTTTTCGCTTTAGGCCGTCTTTCGGGACGGCCTTTTGCGCGCCTTTTTAGGGACGAGTGTGGGTGCGACGTTGCTGTTGACCACGTCGTGCGTGATGACGACGCGTTCGATATCGTCGCGGCTGGGCAGTTCAAACATGATGGGCTGGAGGACTTCTTCGAGGATTGAACGAAGTCCGCGCGCACCGGTTTCGCGTAGGAGGGCGAGGTCGGCGATAGCCTCGAGTGCTTCGTGTTCAAATTCGAGTTCCACGCCGTCCATGTTGAACATGGCTTGGTACTGCTTGACCAGTGCGTTACGTGGTTCTGTGAGGATCGCGATGAGTGCTTCACGGTCTAGGTTGTCCAGTGTTGCGATCACGGGAACACGGCCGATGAACTCAGGAATGAGACCGAACTTCAGGAGGTCTTCTGGGAGCAGGTCCTCGAAGTGGTTAACGTCGTCTTCCTTGGACTGGATGAGCGCGCCGAACCCGATTCCGTGCTTGCCCTTGCGTGCCGAGATGATCTCTTCGAGGCCAGCGAATGCGCCGGCCACGATGAAGAGTACGTTGGTGGTGTCGAGCTGGATGAACTCTTGGTGTGGGTGCTTGCGACCACCTTGGGGAGGAACGGAGGCCTGGGTTCCTTCCAGGATTTTCAGGAGTGCCTGCTGGACGCCTTCGCCGGATACGTCACGGGTGATGGACGGGTTTTCGGCCTTCCGGGAGATCTTGTCGATCTCGTCAATGTAGATGATGCCGGTTTGGGCGCGTTCGACGTCGAAGTCAGCGGCTTGGAGTAGCTTGAGCAGGATGTTTTCGACGTCTTCACCTACGTATCCGGCTTCGGTGAGTGAAGTGGCGTCGGCGACTGCGAAAGGTACGTTGAGTTTCTTGGCGAGAGTCTGGGCCACGTAGGTTTTGCCGGAACCGGTTGGGCCAACCATGAGGATGTTGGATTTAGCGATTTCGACCTCAGGTTTATCGCCAGACCGCATCGCGTTGATGCGTTTGTAGTGGTTGTACACCGCTACTGAGAGAGCGCGTTTGGCGGATTCTTGGCCTACGACGAAGTCGTTGAGGTGGTCGAAGATGTCCTGTGGCTTGGGGAGTTCGATTGCCTGGTCAGGTTCTTTACCGGCGTTGAGTTCTTCGTCGATGATTTCGTTGCACAGACCGATGCATTCGTCGCAAATGTATACGCCCGAACCCGCAATGAGCTTTCGGACCTGTTTTTGCGTTTTGTCGCAAAAACTACATTTAAGTAAATCTGCACCTGCGCGTGTCACTGTCACAACCTTTCACAGAACTCATACCCAGAGTAGTACGCCCGCTCGCTCCATGCTTGCACAAACGCGCTTAAGCTGGCGGTTTTCCTGTAACGGTGTGTCGCTGGGCTTACTCCAGTTAGATTGCGAAACGGCGCAAAGCGAGCGAAACTGCGCAATATAATGCGCCGTCCTGCTCGCTTTGCGCCGTGTGACCGGCTAGCTTAAGCCAGCTTCGCGTAAACCATTACTTCACAGCCGTTACTTCACACCTTTACGGCTGCTGAGCACCTGGTCTACCAGGCCGTAGCTCTTTGCCTCTTCGGCGGTGAGGAACAGGTCGCGTTCGATGTCGTTCGACACCTCGTCGGCACTCTTGTTCGAGTGCTTAGCGAGCGTCTCCTCAAGCCAGCGACGCATGCGCAAGACCTCGTTCGCCTGAATCTCAAGGTCTGACGCCTGCCCCTGACCTTGCCCCTGCATTGCGGGCTGGTGGATGAGCACACGCGCATTCGGCAGAGCAAGACGCTTTCCAGGCGCACCCGCCGCCAGCAATACCGCCGCAGCAGAGGCCGCCTGCCCCAAGCACACGGTCTGGATTTCTGGCTTGATGTACTGCATAGTGTCGTAGATCGCGGTGAGCGCAGTAAACGACCCACCTGGCGAGTTGATGTATAGCGTGATGTCGCGGTCAGGATCCTGGCTCTCAAGCACAAGCAACTGAGCCATCACGTCATCGGCCGAGGTGTCGTCCACCTGCACGCCCAAGAAGATCACTCGGTCTTCAAACAGTTTGGTGTATGGGTCCTGGCGCTTGAAACCGTACGGCGTACGCTCTTCGAACTGAGGCATCACGTAGCGCGACGTCGGCAAGTTTCCAGCGGTTGCCCATGGGTCAATGTGTGTCATGAAAGTCTCCGATCAGTTGGATGCAGCTGCTGGAACATCGGCAGCGTGGGTCACCACTTTGTCGATGAAGCCGTAGTCCAGGGCTTCATCTGCAGTGAACCAGTGGTCACGGTCGTTGTCCTTGAGGATCTGCTCAACCGTCTTACCCGTCTGGTCTGCGGTGATCTGTGCCATCTGACGCTTCATGTGAAGAATCAGTTCGGCCTGGATTTTAATGTCGGTCGCAGTACCGCCGATTCCACCCAGTGGCTGGTGCATGAGAATACGAGCGTGCGGGGTCGCAAAGCGCTTGCCCTTAGCACCGGAGGACAGGAGGAACTGACCCATCGACGCGGCCATTCCCATTGCGACGGTTCCCACGTCGGGCTTGATGTACTGCATGGTGTCGTAGATCGCCATGCCGGCGGTCACGGACCCACCTGGAGAGTTGATGTACAACCAAATGTCTTTTTCAGGGTCCTCAGCTGCCAGGAGCATCATCTGCGCGCAGATAGCGTTTGCGTTGGAGTCACGCACTTCGGAACCCAGCCAGATGATCCGTTCTTTGAGCAGACGGTTGTAGATGTGGTCGTCCAGGCCCATGCCGGAGCCTGGGACATCCATTGTCCATTCGTGGTTCGTCACGTTTCACTCCTGTAATAGAGGTAATTTCTACGAACTTTAACCCGCTTGCGGCCAGTTTTAGTCCCAGTACGCCCGTTGTTCGCCATCAGCGTGAAAGAGTCAGCCGAGGTGGGATATAGAAAAGCCCGCCTCGCACCGGGTGTGCGTGGCGGGCTTTGTGGCAGTGGCGACTACTTGTCGGTCTCCTCTGCCGTTTTTTCTTCTGTGCTTTCAGCAGCTTCTGCTTCTTCAACAGCTTCTTCTGCTTCGGCTTCAGCTTCTACAACTTCTTCTTCGTCAGCGGCTGGGGTGGTGAAGGCAGTCATGTCGACCTCGTTGCCTTCGGTGTCCACAACCTTGGCTTCCGACAGAACGCTTGCGAGACCCTTGCGACGTGCAACGTCGGCCTGCAGGGCCATAACCTGTCCCTGCGATCCGAGTGCCTGCATGAAGTCCTGCGGGCTCATGCCGTACTGTTGCGATGCGGTCATGATGTACTCGATGAGTTCCTGCTGCGAAACCTCGATCGACTCAGCCTTCACAATGGCGTCGAGAATGAACTGCGTACGCATGGTGCGCTCAGTTTCTTCCGTGACTTCCTTGCGGTGCTCGTCGTCTTCCGTGCGGTTTTCGTTTTCCAAGTGACGGTTGACTTCAGCTTCAACGAGCTTGGCCGGCACAGGAACGTCGACCTTTTCGAGGAGAGCTTCCAGGACCTTGTCGCGTGCCTCAACGCCCTGTTCAAGTTCCTTGTTGCGCTTGGCAGTTTCTTTCAGGTCCTCGCGGAGCTCTTCCATGGTGTCGAACTCTGAGGCCATCTGTGCGAAGTCGTCGTCGGCCTCGGCAAGCTCACGTTCCTTAACGGACTTGAGGGTGATCTTGACGAGAGCGTCCTTACCTTCGTGTTCGCCACCTGCGAGCTGGGTTTCGAAGCTGGTTTCTTCACCTTCGGACAGGCCTTCGAGTGCTTCGTCCATGCCCTTGAGCATGGTGCCGGAGCCAACCTGGTAGGACACGTCGTTTGCGGAGTCCACTTCTTCGTCGTCGACGAGAGCAACCAGGTCCAGCGTCACGAAGTCGTCGTTTGCGGCTGGGCGGTCTACTGCGTTGAGGGTGCCGAAACGGCTACGCAGCGCATCGAGCTCTGCTTCTACGTCTTCGTCAGTGACCTCGATGGGTTCAACTTCAACGCTGATGTCGGAGTATGCAGGCAGTTCAACCTCTGGCACGCAGTCCACTTCAACGGTGAACTTCAGTTCGCCTTCGTCTTTTCCGTCCAAGCCAGGGACTTCCGATACCTCTACTTCAGGCTGGCCCAGTGGCTCTACGTTGTTTTCTTCAACTGCACGACGGAAGAATCCATCGAGGCTGTTGTTGACTGCTTCCTGCATGACAACTGGGCGGCCAACACGGTGGTCGATCAGCTTCGCAGGCACGTTACCGCGACGGAATCCGGGCACGTTGATCTGACGAGCGATCTGCTTGTAGGCCTCGTCGATGCTCGGCTTGAGTTCGGCAAACGGTACTTCAACGCTGAGCTTGACCCGTGTTGGGTCGAGTTTCTCGACGGAGCTCTTCACTTTTTACCTCTCGTTAAAACTTACGCGGGCAATACTCCCGCAGAACACAACTGACCATTCTAATGGTTTATCTACGCTTTACGCACATCGGAAACGCCTGTAGCCCTGTGGGTTCAGCAGGATTCTGCGCAAAGCAAAAGTCCCGAGGCTCTGTTCGAAACAGTGCCTCGGGACTTCACATCCGAGGGGATGACGGGAATCGAACCCGCACTATCAGTTTGGAAGACTGAGGCTCTACCATTGAGCTACATCCCCGAGCGCTCAACCAACTCTAGTACACCGCTCGCCAAAAACCAAATCCTGGCCACAAAAATACGTTTCCGCAGGTCAGAGCACTTACCTGGCACCCACCTCGGGACTTCCACCGAAGAGACCCACCCATCCGCCACGCCGGAATTTGCTTTCGCCGATTTATGGGATATGCTTTTCAAGTTGTCTAAACACGGGGTGTGGCGCAGCTTGGTAGCGCATTCGCTTTGGGAGCGAAGGGTCGCAGGTTCAAATCCTGTCACCCCGACAACACACAGAAAGTCCCGGAACACGTGTTCCGGGACTTTTTCGTTAAAGTCACCTTGGTCGCTACCGGTTACTAACTACCCAAACAACTTCGGCGGAATGATTTCCGACTTCGCGACAGCCGTGGCCCACAACGTCGCCAAACCTTGCAAGTCAGACACCTGTTCATCCGACAGCGCATCCCACGTACTTGCCACACCCATGTCGGTGAGAGCTTCAACATGCGCCCGCAGCTTGACACCCTCCTCCGTCAATGTCGCCTCATCATCCGCGCTGGTAAGGAAACCGGCCATCGCTAACTTTTCTGCCACCTCGGCCCATTCTTCTGACGTCCACCCACGCATCTTTCGCATGTAATACGGAGCAAAGGACTTACCCGTGGCAGAGTCCAAAACGATCGACTCCACACTCCCAACGCCCGTGGCAACGAGGGCTGCCAGGTGAGCGTCACCTCGGAACTCACGCAACAAGGTGATGTCCCACCACAGTTGCACCAACTCACCAGCGTCATCACCAGCCGACTTTCGCGCATTCACATGCGCCGCATACAACGGCTTCCCGCACACGTCACTTGCCTCAAGAACAGGGGCGAGCGCCCGGCGAATGTGCGGAATGGACTCCAGTAGTTCGCTACCACCTGGCCCCGCTACCAACTTTTCGACAATCTTTTCCGCGGCACGCACTCGGGTCGCGTGGATCTCCTCCGGCGCCGCCTGTTCCCAGCACGCGGGAACGTGGGCAGAAACATAAGCGGGAGCAAAACTGTAAAAGGTCGCGGTCACCAGTTCAGCGCTAGCTTGCCCCAATGGCGCCGCACGTTGCGCAAGGTACTGCGCGTCACGCTCCACACCAAGCGCATCAAGTTCAGCCACCATTTCTTGCGCGAAATATGAAGCAGAGTGCACAGTGTCGAGTCGCTTTGTCGTGGAACGAATCACCTTTGATCGTGTCATACAGATCACACTACACGCGTTCATGTGGACGCGCGGCCTGATTCACCTCGCAACCTTGGGTATTGTCCACAGTGTGACGAACCCACATGCGACGAACCCGCCCAGTTTCACGCGAACGGACCTGGCAAAGTACGCAGCTGTTGCCCTGTTGGCCGGTTCGGCTGTCATGCTTTTTGGCCTGTATGACCAGCCTCTGCGCGTCTGGGGATTCGCCGCCTTGGCAGCCTCAGTGGCGCTGTCATGGTGCGCAGACAAGCCGTTTGCCAAGGACATCTTGCTGATAGCCCTGGGTTTGGGCATTCTGCGCACGATCTCCCTCGAGGCCGACATCTCATGGCCCAACATGTTCCTTATGGGCGCAGTCCTCGGCGCCTCGGTATTCGTGCCGTACGCATTGAGCCGGTGGGTGTACCGCGATCACGCCATCCGCTTCCCTACCCGAAAGGGTCGAAAGTGGTCGCGTTTGGAATTCGGGTGGCTGACTTTCGTAGTGATCGTGGGCTGGTTGGTCCTCCCCCGCTACTTCTTTTATTCCGGCGCGTATCTCAACTGGCCGGCCGTGGTCACCCCCAGCGAAATCTCCCGCCTGTTCATTGGGGTGAACGCCGTTGGCATTTGGGACGAGCTGTTCTTCATCTGCACGGTCTTCACCCTTTTGCACCGACACTTTTCGTTTTGGCCGGCAAACATCGTCACGTCGATTATTTTCGTGTCGTTCCTGTGGGAGTTGGGTTACCGGTCGTGGGCCCCGCTCATCACGATCCCGTTCGCCCTGGTCCAGGCCGTCATCTTCACGCGCACCAAGTCGCTTCCGTACACGGTGACCGTACACCTGCTCTTTGATGCGGTCGTATTCCTGTCGATTGTGCATGCCCACCATCCGCAGGCGTTGCCTATTTTTTGGTATTAAAAGGCCGAGGTGCCCCCCAACAGATCTGTGGGAACCACCTCGGCGGGGGTGCGGGTTGGGGTGCGAGTCTTAGACGCGCCCGGACTCCTCAAACTCACTCATGATTCCAATGCGGCGCACGTGGCGGTCGTCGTTGGAAAATGGGGTGCGGATGAACGCGTCAACGATGCTGATCGCTTCGTCTTCGCTGTGCTGACGGGCACCCACGGAGACCAGCCATGCGTCGTTGTGTTCGCGGGCAAGGCGGGAAATCTCGGGATTCCACGACAGCGCGCAACGGGCCCCTTTCACTTTGTTGGCAGCCATCTGTTCGCCGTTTCCTGACCCACCGATGACAACTCCCAGCGAGTCCAATCCTTCTGCCCGGTCGGCCACGACACCTTGTGCGGCCGCGATGCAGAATGCTGGGTAGTCGTCGAGCGCGTCGTATTCGTGGGCACCGTGGTCCACAACTTCGTAACCGTTGTCTTCGAGGTGCTTCTTGAGTGTCTCTTTAAATTCGAATCCGGCGTGGTCAGTTCCAAGGTGGATTTTCATAAGCGTCCCTTCGTGTGTGTTAGTCGAACTGCGGGCCAACGGTGCGCGTGCGCTTGATTTCGTAGAATCCGGGGGTGCTTGCTACCAGGAGTGTGCCGTCATACAGCTTCCCTGCGTCTTCGCCCTTGGGGGCAGGCGTGACGACGGGCCCAAAGAACGCCACGTCGCCCACTGCGATCACGGGTGTACCCACGTCTTCGCCTACCAGCGAAATTCCCTCGTTGTGCGAGGCGCGCAGGGCGTCGTCGTACGTGTCCGTGTGCGCGGCATCCGCCAGTGACTCCGGCAGGCCTACCTCGGCAAGCGACTCGTTGATCACCTGGTCAAAGTCTTTATTACCGCCGAGGTGGATGCGAGTTCCCATGGCCGTATAGAGGTCTGCGATGACCGAGTTTCCGTAGTCCTGGGCTGCGGCAATGATGACGCGGACCGGGCCCCACGCCTTGTCCATGAGCTCGACATATTCCGGGTCGAGGTCGCGTCCTTCGTTGAGGACGGACAGGCTCATCACGTGGAACTGGACTTCGACGTCGCGCACTTTTTCGACTTCCAACGCCCATCGCGACGTCATCCATGCCCACGGGCACGTAGGGTCAAACCACAAGTGGAGGGTTTCTTTCGCCATTCTGCATCACCTTTCGCGTGTGAGAAGTTCGCGTTAAAAAACTGTGTCAGTCCCCCGTGATTGAATGGGAGAACATCGATCTTCTGACGTTAGGAGCCTACGTGTCTCAACTGAACCTCACCCGTGACGATGCTCGCACGCGTGCGCAACTGATCAACGTTGACTCCTATGACATCACTCTAGTTCTTGATGGTCACGGTGACACGTTTCGGACCATCACAACTGTGAGGTTTTCAGCTCAAGACGGCACCGATTCGTTCATTGACGCAATCACCGACACCGTGACTTCTGTTGTTCTCAACGGTGAAGAACTCGATGTCTCGCAGGTTGTCTCTGAAGGGCGGATTGCGCTCCCTGGCTTGGCAAAAGACAACGTTCTCACCATCGACGCCACGTTCTTCTACATGAACACCGGCGAAGGTCTTCACCGGTTTGTCGACCCTGTTGACAATGAAACGTATCTGTACTCGCAGTTCGAAGTACCAGACTCCCGTCGCGTCTTCCCTGTTTTTGAACAGCCTGACATGAAGGCCACGTTTGCGTTCAACGTCATCGCTCCCAAACATTGGGAAGTTTTCTCAAACTCACCCACGCCACATCCGCACGACCTCGGCGAGTTCGCAGACCTTGCCGAGTCGCAAAAGTCAGCCGTGTGGCAGTTCGCTCCCACTCCCCCGATTTCGAGCTACATCACCGCGATTGTGGCCGGTCCATACACTGGCGTTCGTGACTCGCTTGTGAGCAGTGACGGTGAAACTGTGCCTTTGGGAGTTTTCTGTCGTGCTTCGCTGGCGTCGCACTTGGACGCCCACAACATCATTGAAACGACCAAGGCCGGGTTCGCGTTCTTCGAAGAACACTTCCAGACGCCGTATCCGTTTGAAAAATACGATCAGATTTTCGTTCCAGAGTTCAACGCAGGCGCCATGGAAAACGCCGGATGCGTGACGTTTGTCGAATCCTATGTCTTCCGTTCGCGTGCAACAGAAGCCACCGTTGAACGTCGCGACGTGACAATTCTCCACGAACTTGCACACATGTGGTTTGGCGACCTGGTGACTATGAAGTGGTGGAACGACCTGTGGCTGAACGAATCGTTTGCTGAGTTTATGTCCACGCTGGCAACGGCTGAAGCAACCCGTTTCAGTGACGCTTGGACCACATTCGCGACTTTGGAGAAGGCGTGGGCTTACCGACAAGACCAGCTTCCCAGCACGCACCCCATCGAAGCTGATATCGCAGATCTTCACGATGTCGAAGTGAACTTTGACGGCATCACGTACGCGAAAGGCGCCTCTGTGCTCAAACAGTTGGTTGCGTACGTGGGTCGCGAGAACTTCTTCACTGGCTTGAAAGCCTACTTCGACACCCATGCGTGGAAGAACACTGAACTGCGTGATCTTTTGGTTGAGCTTGAAGAAGCGTCGGGACGTGACCTCGACGAATGGGTGCGTGTGTGGTTACAAGAGTCAGGTGTCAACCTCCTCACACCCGAACTGAAGGTTTCCGACGGGGTTCTCACTGAGCTTCTGATTCACCAAGAACCGTGGGTGATTGAACGGCAGCCAACACCGTCCTTGCGCCCCCACCGGTTGGCTGTAGGTTTGTACTCCTTAAAGGGTGACAAACTTGTGCGTACAGAGCTCATTCACCTCGACGTCAACCAGGCAGTGACATCTGTTCCACTGCCACCTGACACTCCCAAGCCTGACCTCGTCTTGGTCAATGACACTGACCTCACGTACGCAAAGATTCGTTTCGACGACGCAAGCCTGGAAACTGCGCTTGCACACTTGTCAGGCATTGATGACTCACTGGCCCAGCTCTTGGTTCTTTCGACCGTGTGGGATATGGTGCGCGATGCTGAGCTTCCGCTCGCGAGGTACATCGAACTGCTCGAGGCAAATATTGACGCAGTGACCCATTCGACCGGGTTGACCGTTCAAATCCGTCAGCTTAAAACCGCAGTTGAGAGCTTTACGTCACCGCAAGAACGCGCTGAGCTTTCTGCTCGCGTTGCCGACTTCTTGTGGGAAGCCACGCTCAGGTCCCCGGAAAACAGCGACCAGCAGTTCCAACTGTTTAAGGCTTTTGTCACGCACGCGACTACCCCGGAACAACTTGATCGTCTCGAGGGTATCCACACCGGTAATCTTGATGCTCCTGACGGAATCACGATCGACAAGGACCTGGCATGGGGCATCGTGTCGTACTTGGCCCTCCACGATCGAATCAGCGATCAAGACATCGACGCGCTCATGAACGAGGACAACACCGCCTCCGGTATTCGGTTCGCTCACGTAGCACGTAGCGCACGCTGTACCACCAACAGCAAGAAGCGCGCTTACGACCTGGCTACCGGTGACACGTCGCTCCCGAACGCCGTCATCACTGCTGTGACAAGTGGTTTCTCCATGGGTATTGAACAGGCTGACGGAACACTCATTGACAGCGGTGACGAAAACAGCTTCGCCGACCTCTTCTATGCACACGTCGAAGACTGGTGGAATACCCGCACACTTGAAATCGCCCAGACGCTCACGCTCCGTTTGCACCCGCCAGCATCACGCGCGACTGCCTCACGCACTCGCGAATGGCTGGAAACACACCCCGACGCGCACAAGGGAGCTCGTCGTATCATGCACGAACTACTCGACGTCACCGAGCGCTCTCTGAGAGTTCGTGAAACCTCTCAGTCGCACTCGAGGGACGCCTGATTGAAAGTCCAGGTTCAGTGTCTATGGTTGAACAACGTATGTGTTACTTACTTGCTGCTTCAACACCCCAGCCCACTCCCATTTCCGACACGGTGAATCGTGCTGCCGAAGGTGTCGACAAGTGGTGGACCTTCTTGATCGGAGCGCCACTCCGCATCGCCATCTTGGTGGTACTTGCCATCGTTGTGACGTTCGTGGTGCGCTTTGTCATTCGAAAGTTTGCGCGCAAGATCGCAGAAGGAACCACGGCTGTTTCTTCGCGTCGCTTTGGTGGGGACGCTCGCGACCGTGTCATCAAGACCGACCCGGCTTCGGTAGAACGCCGCGGACAACGTGCTCGAACAGTCGGCTCGCTACTATCCTCGATCGCCGCCATCATCATCTTCGTGATCATGGCCCTCATGATCATGCAGGAACTGGGCTACAACCCAGCTCCGATCCTGGCATCGGCAGGTGTCGCTGGTGTCGCAATTGGTTTTGGCGCACAGTCATTGGTCCGCGATTACCTTTCCGGTTTCTTTATCGTTGCCGAGGATCAGTACGGGATTGGCGACACCGTGGACCTGGGTGAGGCCGTGGGAGTCGTCGAAGACGTAGGTCTACGCTCCACTAAAGTCCGTGGGATCGACGGGACACTCTGGCACATTCCTAACGGCGAGATTCTGCGCGTCGGTAACCAATCGCAAGGATGGGCACGGGCAGTTATGGACCTTCCAGTCCCCTACGATGCCGATCAAAAAGTCGTCGACGCAGCCATTCACGCAGCAGTCGAATCGATGCGCAACAAACCTGACCTAGCGCCTTCCATCCTGGAAGATCCAGAGATCTGGGGTGTTCAAGAAATCAGCGGAAACGCCGTCACGATCCGTACCGTCATCAAAACCAAGCCCAATGAACAGTGGGGTGTAGCGCGCGCGTTCCGAGCGGAGATCCAGCGCGAACTGCGCAAACGTGGAATCACCATCGCCATTCCAGCGCAGTCGCTCATCGGCACCGTGCCCGGGCCACAGACACACACAGCCACAACCACCTCGGACAGCACCGAAAACAAGGACAGTGACTCATGACCACACCGCAACGCCCGGACAGCGTGTTCGCCGCCGTGGGTGGCCACGCCACGTTCACCACGCTTGTCGACGCGTTTTACGCATCAGTCGCTGAGGACGAATTCCTCATCAGCATGTACCCCGAAGGGCATGAGCTCGACGGCGCAAAGCACCGGCTTCAGACGTTCCTCGAGCAGTACTTCGGCGGCCCCACCACGTATCAGGAAGAGCGCGGTCACCCACGTTTACGCATGCGCCACAACCCGTACCCGGTTGATTCAAAAGCCAGAGACCACTGGCTCCACCACATGCGCAAAGCACTGGACACGGTCAAACTTCCGCCTATGTACGACCAGCTCATGTGGGACTACTTTGAACGCGCCGCCGCAGCCATGATCAATACGCCAGACCCGCTAGACGGTCGCACCCGTTTGGACATCAGGGCTGGCTCGTCGACCCCACACGACTATCCGGCCCCACCTCTACAAGGCCAGCCGGACCCCACTACACACGAGTAAGCACGTGGCCGTGAGGCGCAGACAGACGCAACCACTGAGGTGCTGCGAAAACCTTCACCGGGCGTGAAACCCGCAGAAAACCACACGCGTCCATCGCAAACGCCAACCCTGCCGGTACAGGCGACTTCACCGCGTCACTGATACCTTCGATCGGTCGCTTCCACACGGCGGTGCGCAGTGCGCTCACGGCGTGAGCGCCCGCACCTTCGGGAACACCCTCGGTAATTTCCTTAACCCCAGCATCGGCGACGTCGCGCAGGGACTCAGCGTCGACCTCGGCGACGGGAGCCCAACCCGTACGCGGTGGCGCGATACCCGTCCACGACTTTTGCACTCGCTGCGGAGGCACCCGCAACTCCAAAGAGTCAGTCTTCGATGAACGCACCAACCTGTCGACAACAGCGCTAGCTGGCACGACCTCGTCGATATTGCCATCTGCGCACGACACAATCGGAACCATGCGCATGGCCAGGGCCAGAGGCATGTCATCGCCCAGGCCCACCGGAAACAGAGGCGCAGTGGAAATAACCGCGACCGTACCGTGAACCGTAATGCGCACTGCCGCATCTTCGTCGATACGCAAAACCCTCGACAAGTACTGGTTGAGGTCAGCAAGAACCTCGGAACTTGGCAACTCGATGCTCATTTATTTCCGCCTTCGCATAGGTGGTCCAGGATTCACGACCGAGCGCAGGGCCTGCGCGTGCTCCTCTTGCAAACGCTGAGCACGCCCGCTCTCACGGTCGACAAAAACAACATCCGTTTCGGCGACGGTGTACGCCTTCGACCCATCCGGTTCTGCAATCACATATCCAACAGTCATGACAACGGGGGCCACTTTGCTGATCACCGTGTCAATCGCCACCGGGCCTTCGCGATACGGAATAGGCGCACGGTACTCAATCGCGTGGGAAGCCACCAAAATGTCGTGGGTGTGCGCAACCTCGGCAAACACCGGAGGGATCTCGAGCCCCACACACGATGGCACCGTTCCGTGCGGGCCAGGAACAACAGCGGCATCCCTATCAGCTGTCGGGGAACCAAATGCGCGAACTCGAGCTTCTTCCAGAAGTCGCATCTGCGTGACGTTGTTGATGTGCCCATATGCATCCATGTCACCCCAGCGCAACTCAAGAAGAACACGGGTAAACTCGCCCGTCAGCAGTGGGTTTACTAATTGGAATGCCATAGCACTATCTTGCCACCTGTGTTATGCGAACCACAGCATAAACATTGTTGGACTGCGCACAGTTAGTGTTCGATTCCGCACATTAACACGAACAATCGCGGAGCCTGTTTCCTGTACAGACCGCTGTGACACTAGGATTCACAGCATGAAGGTTCAAATGGAAGAAAACGTGAGTGAACTTATGCAGGTGCTCAGCCTCGAAAGAGTCGACGGCCCGGCACCCGGCGGTGAAACTCACTGTTTCAAAGCGTGGAATCAGAAGAAGCCAGGCGGTCGGCTGTTCGGTGGACAGGTTCTTGCGCAGTGCGTAGCGGCGACGTCCCAAACCATGAGCGAAGACCGATTCATCCACTCGATTCACGGCTACTTTTTACGCGCCGGACGCGATGATACGGACTTGTTCCTGGGCGTCGAGAACTTGCGCGACGGAGGATCCTTTTCGACTCGCCGCGTGCAGGCCTATCAGAACGGGGTGCCCATTTTCTCGGCGATTGCGTCGTTCCAAACCAAACAGGACGGCCTTGAACACTCAAACGCGTTCCCTGATGACATTCCAGGTCCCGAAGAACTGCAGGATCTGAACGAAATTCTAGGCGAAACCAACAACGCGTTGATCAAGAACTGGATTGCGCGCCGGCCGTTCGACATCCGCCCGGTGGATCCGGAGCTTTACACTGGGTTCTCCGGAGCAAAAACCTCGCACACTCGCTATTGGCTACGGGCTATTGCTCCTCTGAGCACCAACCGCGTTATCAATGCCGCGACCGCAGCATACGCCAGTGACTACAGCCTGCTGGAATCGATTCTGCGACGCCACGGGCTCAGCTGGTCGGACCCGCGTTTACGCATGGCCAGCCTCGACCACGCCATGTGGTGGCACCGCCCCATCAACCTCAACGAATGGCACCTCATTGACTACCGGTCCCCCGCAGCAGAAGGTGGCCGAGGTCTGGGTATGGGAAGCATCTTCACCCACAGTGGGGATCTGGTTGCCTCCGTTGCCCAGCAGGGCATGGTGCGTGTAAAAGAAAGTCAGTAAATACATGTGTGGCCCTGCTAAAAGCAGGGCCACACGTTTGTGATTAGTCGCGAGTGAGGCGACGGTGCGTCACGCGGTGTGGGCGTGCGGCTTCTTCACCCAATCGGTCGACCTTGTTCTTTTCGTACGCTTCGAAGTTACCTTCGAACCAGTACCAGTTGGCTGGGTTCTCTTCTGTGCCTTCCCACGCGAGAATGTGGGTGGCTACACGGTCGAGGAACCAGCGGTCGTGGGAAACGACCACAGCACAACCGGGGAACTGAAGAAGAGCGTTTTCAAGTGAGCTCAAGGTTTCGACGTCGAGGTCGTTCGTGGGCTCGTCAAGAAGCAACAGGTTTCCACCCTGTTTGAGGGTGAGCGCCAGGTTCAGGCGGTTGCGTTCACCACCGGACAGAACACCGGCTTTCTTCTGCTGGTCTGGACCCTTGAAGCCGAATGCTGACACGTATGCACGCGACGGCATTTCGACCGCACCCACCTGGATGTAGTCCAGACCATCCGAGACAACTTCCCACAGGGTCTTTTCTGGGTCGATTCCGCCACGGGACTGGTCAACGTAGGAAATCTTTACAGTTTCACCGACCTTGAGGTTTCCGCCATCCAGTGGCTCAAGTCCCACGATGGTCTTAAACAGCGTGGTCTTACCGACACCGTTTGGACCAATCACACCGACGATTCCGTTGCGTGGCAGTGAGAAAGACAACCCATCGATGAGGGTTCGGTCGTCGAATCCCTTGTGAAGGTCTTCAGCTTCGATAACGACGTTACCCAAGCGTGGTCCTGGTGGAATCTGGATTTCTTCGAAGTCGAGCTTGCGCATCTTCTCGGCTTCGGCCGCCATTTCTTCATACCGAGCCAAACGCGCTTTGGACTTAGTTTGGCGAGCCTTAGCGTTCGAACGCACCCATTCGAGTTCTTCTGACAGACGCTTCTGGAGCTTCGCGTCCTTTTTACCCTGCACCTGGAGGCGCTCTTTCTTCTTCTCCAAGTACGTCGAGTAGTTACCTTCGTACGGGTACAGGTGACCGCGGTCAACTTCAGCGATCCATTCGGCCACGTGGTCAAGGAAGTACCTATCGTGGGTGATGGCAATTACGGCGCCTGGGTAGGTGCTCAAGTGCTGCTCAAGCCACAGGACCGATTCTGCGTCGAGGTGGTTAGTAGGCTCGTCGAGGAGCAACAAGTCAGGCTTTTCCAGGAGCAATTTACACAGAGCGACACGACGACGTTCACCACCGGAGAGCACACGAACATCAGCATCTCCCGGAGGGCAACGCAAAGCGTCCATCGCCTGGTCGAGCTGCGAGTCCAAGTCCCACGCGTCGGCCGCGTCGATTTCTTCTTGCAGCTTGCCCATCTCTTCCATCAGAGCGTCGAAGTCGGCGTCCGGATTCGACATCTCGTCAGAGATTTCGTTGTAGCGGTCTAGCTTCTGCTTGATGCTTCCGACGCCCTCTTCGACGTTCTCACGAACCGTCTTTTCCTCATTGAGCGGCGGTTCCTGCAGGAGAATGCCCACCGTGTACCCGGGGCTTAAGCGAGCTTCACCGTTCGAAGGCTGGTCCAGGCCCGCCATGATCTTCAGAATTGTCGATTTACCCGCACCGTTGGGGCCGACCATACCGATCTTTGCCCCTGGGTAGAACGACATTGATACGTCGTCGAGAATAACCTTGTCACCGTGCGCTTTACGCGCCTTATGCATGGTGTAAATGAACTCTGCCATAGTGCTTCAAGGCTACCGCGGGAACTTCGCGAAAAGCTAGTTACCCAATCGAGTTTGCCGATCCACTGTCAGAGCCTTCGCCTGTCCCAGATTCGCTTCTATCGTTCGACTCTGAGTCAGACTGTTTTTTCTTCTTCTTTTTCTTTGGCTTAGGAGTCTCTTGCTCTTCTGATGTGTCCTGACCTGAGTCTTCGGACGCGTTGTCGTTTGAGCCCTCTGACGATTCACCGTCTTTGCGTTCGTGCATGTCGTCACCGGGCAGGTGGCCTACTCCGTTGTCTTTATCTGCGTCGGCCCGTTCTTCGCCCTTAGGTGGTTCTACCCCTTCGGGGCGGTCTACATTTCCGTAGAGACACGACTTGTTCGACTCGTTGGGCTCCACGAGGCTTCCCGAGACCGAGCCTTGCCGCACTTCACCAATGACGCACCCTTCTTTGACCTTAATGCCAAACATTTTCGAAGGAACGTCGTGGTCTAGTGGCGACCGGTCAATAGTAGCTTCGAGGTCCTCGGGCTTATAACCCGTTTCGAGCATGTGCTCAAAAAACTGTTTACTGGTCGGAACCCCGTCGATCTCGGTCAGTGGCTGAACGTCCTTAAGGACCTTTGTGACAACCGCTTCTTTTTCCTTGGTTTGCTTTTTGGGTGGCCCCGGAGTGGACTCTTTCATGAACAAGCCACATCCGGACAGTGCGGTCACGGTCACCACGCCCACGCACGCGGCCACAAAGCGCTGTCGCACGCGGAAACCTGAAGAAGCTGATTCCTGTTTCACAACACATAAGAATAGCCGGTCGCCGATGCTTCTTCAGGTTTCCACCGTGCGTGGCTTTTAGAAAGGAGGGTCGTTGTTCTCTGAGTTGTTCGCAGGCGCTTCACCCACTGATCCACCTTCATCGGCTCCGGCACCCACAAGTGCCGGTTCCTTTCGCGTGATTTCTTCCCACCCGGAAGTCTCCTCCTCAGTGTCGCTTTGAACGACCTTCTTGGGGCGCAAGGACCGCGCTCCGTGGAACTGAAGGTTGTGTCCAACAGCATCAGCAAGGATCTGCATGGTTGACCCTTGTTGTCCGTCTTCGGTGGTCCATGTTCGTTCCCGTAGCCGTCCAATCACAATGACCGAGTCGCCACAGTTCACACTGGCGCGCACATTTGACGCAAGCGCGCTGTAACACATCACTTCATACCAGTTGGTATCGACGTTCTTGTATTCGCGACTCTCACGGTCATACCTGTCATAGTTCACTGCGACGCGAAAACTTGTCCATGGATTGTTTTCCTGGGTTGTTCCGCTTCGGATTTCCGATCCGATTGTTCCCACAAAATAGTTGAGTTGCTTCATTGCTGTCCTTTCGTAGGTGAATCACCACCGTGACTGAGAAAGGAAGCGCAATAAAGAGCTATAGCGAAGTCTGTGGAAAACGAGTTACTATCCACAGCGCTCAAGCAACGCTGTCGCCAACTGTTTCCACAGTGTTCCGACATTAAGTAAGTGCGTCGTAAACCTCTTTGTGCTCACGCAAAACTGAGCTAATCGGTTCCAGATACGAGCCTTCGGCAGCCTTACGAACTGCGGAAATAAGGTCAGCACGAACCTTATCCGCTTGGGCACGGGCACCCTTGCGACGTGCCCCTGCCGCTGAACTCGAGGTAATAGCTGAGCCGATGACCCCCACAAGCAACAACCCACCAGGAATTATCCACATCAGAATGCCACCTGGATCAAGCGACATCGCCAGCAAAACAGCGTTCACAATCAGCCACGCGAGCCCCACAACGGTGAGAACGAAGAACAGCGTCTGGAAGAACTTGGCAACCTTCCACCATCCTGGGCTCACCACTTCGATGCCTACGCTTGTCACAGCCTCGTCCAAGGTGTGCGTGAGTTCAGAGGTACTCTGCTTTTCTGCCCGACCAATCGCCTGTCGCCACGAATGAGGCAAGCTGGACGTCGCCTCAGCAACCACCTCGTGAGCGGCAAGGTTCACGCGCGCATTTTGCGTGCGGGTGGTCTCAGGGCGGGCTGCACGAATCAGGTCGTCGCGGTCCCCACCGTGCTTAGCTCCAAGCGGGTCAGCCTTGTCGCGCTGAGCCCAGGCAAGCAACGGGTAGCCCGTGGCCCGGTATGCACGACGCATGTAATCGTCATGAACCGTCTGCGCGACCGCCTCAACACCGGCAGCATCGGTCATTGCATCCAACAGACGTTCCGTACCGGCCAGATCATTAGGGCTTTCGACCGGCGTGCCCAATTGCTTTTGAATGCGGTCAGCCATGTGTCGCATGTCGGTGTAGAGACGCTGCACGCTCGCCTGGTTAGATTTGATAACTTTCACCAGTTCTTGGCGCAGTTCAGGAACACCCTGACGTGTCACCGCCGACACGAGCTTGACTTCTGCGTTCTCTATTCCGTCTGCTTCGAGAAGGCTTTCCAGGTGCTCACCCGTTGCCTTCTGCTGTTCAGGATTCAAGCGGTCAACCTGGTTGAGCACCACAAGCATATTGTTTGCGTACTTCGCGAGCTTCCGCAGATAGCGTGAGTGGATCGAGAAGTCCGCGTACTTTTGCGGGTCAACGACCCACACAACCATGTCCACCATGCCCACCAGGCGGTCGGCTTCGTGACGGTGGCTCGCCGCTGTCGAGTCGTGGTCGGGAAGATCAAGAAGAATGAGCCCTCGCAACGGCTCTTCGTCTTTCCCGTCGAGCGCACTTTCGCGCCACGTGCGGTTGTCGATCGGAACGCCGAGCCAGGTGAGAAACTCTTCGCCACCGTCACCCCACACGCATGCGGTGGGTTTTGACGTGGTGGGACGGCGCACGCCCACCTGCGCAATTTCTAGCCCTGACACCGCGTTGAACAGCGAGGACTTCCCGGATCCAGTTGAACCTGCAAACGCAACAACAGTACGGTCCAGCCCGAGGTCTAAGCGGGCTTCCGTTTTATTCAGCAGTTCCAGCGCATCGGTGATCGTCTGTGTATCGATTCTCCCGGATTCGAGTTCGAGTGCGCGTTTAATCCCATCACGAAGTCGGCTGATTTCTTCTGCGGCTTTCACAGCATTCCTTTCAGTCGCTCGTTGATGGTGCGGAGTTCGGCCGCCTGCTCTGGGTTGACTGCGACGTCGTCGAGCGCGGAGTCGAATGGTTTCCTAAAACTCGTGAGCAGTTCGCCGGTCGCTTCCAAGAGCATCTGGCGGGCTTGGGACGCGAGGTCGCGTGTCACTTGGTCACCGAAAATGGTGTCCAGAAGTTTGCCTGTGACGACTGCTGTTCCGCCTGCGATACCAGCTTCGGCTCCAGTAAGTCCTCCGGTTCCTGCGAACACTGCCAACATGAGCACCGCGCCCACCCCGTTGACCCCAAAGGACAGGATGCGTGCGCGTGCTCGCTTCGACTGCCCTACTTCGCGCACCAGGTCGTTGACCTTGTCGGACCAGTCGGAGATCGTCCGCCTGATCGTGGTGTCCATATCGGCAGGCAGTTTCCCTAGTTGAGGGTCGTTCTCCAGGAGTGTTTTGCCCGAGGTCGTCTCGTGCCACGCGTCGGTCACGCCTCCCAGCGCGGCGACTGCCTGCTCTCGGACGAGTAGCGCGGCTGAGGATTCGATGGCTTGTCCCAATGGCTCTGCAGTGTCGCGTTTTCCTGTGACGGCTGCGGTGATGCGGTCACGGATTCGCGCAACGGTCGGTTCGAGGCCTCGGAAAAGTTGGCCGGTCCCTACAAAGTCTTGCCAGCGGGCCAGAACTTCACCGCGGAGCACATGCCCCGACACCAAAGCCTCCCCCAAACGCTGGCGGGCGTGCGCAAACTCAGTGTCAACGACCTCGGCGAGCCGTTCATGCGAGTCCACCTGCGCCTGGGCGTGCTCAGCGAGAGCATCCACCTTCCCGGGCACTGCAGCCAGGGCGCCGTGGAGGGTGCGCTGGACGACCGCGTTGCGTGCGCGAGGGTTGGACGACAAGTTCGAGATCCAAGAGCGCAGCGGGAAGATCGCGGATTGCGGGAGGCGACCGTCTTCCAGGGTGAGTTCGGGGACGGTGAAGATCGGGGCAGTCCCCAGGCGCGCTTCTTTGAGAAGGGACGACAGGTGGTGGCGGACTTCGCGGTTGGCATTCGGTGGCACGCGGTCGAGCACCATGGCCACAGCGGTTCCGTTGTCGACGGACTGTTTGAGCAGTTCCCATGGAACGGCGTCAGCGTAACGGGCAGCTGTTGTCACGAATACCCACAGGTCGGCGGCTGCCAGGAGCTGGCGAGCAAGCTGCCGGTTCGAGTCCATGACCGAGTCAATGTCCGGCGAGTCCAGCACGGCCACTCCTGGGGGAATCGACGGATGGTCGACGATCCGCACTTGAGGCGCTTGCGTGTCGGTTGCTTCTTGGCTGACACGTTCCAAGCTGGGCAGGATTCGCTTGGATGTGAAGTGTTTACGGTCGGCCGGGTTGCACACCAGGACGGGCCACCGCGTGGTTGGGCGCAGCACGCTTGCGCTTGACACGTCCTCACCAATGATCGAGTTGATGAGCGTGGATTTTCCGGCCCCTGTGGAGCCTCCGAACACAATGAGCAGCGGCGCTTCCGTGTCGGCCACGCGTGGCATGAGGTAATCAGTGAGCTGGTTGTTCAGCTGGGTTTGCAGGGCTTTACCCGGCGTGGTGGTTTCGACAGTCAACGGGAACTGGACGTTGCCCACGCGCGTGACAAGTTCACCCAGCGTCTGGTGAATGGCTGGGTTAAGTGTGCGGTTACTGTCAGTCACGGTTCCACTTTGTCGATTTTCGGCAGGCTTAGCCACTCACCACGCCGGTGTTCCTGAGAAAACGCCGAGGTCGGCCCACCTATGTGGACCGACCTCGGGTATGTGCGTGACAGGTTCGTCTGTGACTGCGGTCGTTATGAGTTAAGTCGTTACGAGTTGATGCCTTCCAGGGCTTCGGGTGTTTCTGGCAAGATCTGGCCGCCGTCGACCACGATGTCTTGACCGGTGATGTAACGTGCGCCGTCGGATCCCAGGAACGCTACAGCTTCGCCAATATCGGTTGGGTCACCCAAGAATCCCAGTGGTACTGAGCGGGCCATCTGATCCAGGTAGGTCTGGCCCAGTTCCTTTAGACCGGGTGTGAGTACGTTACCTGGGAGAACAGCGTTGACCGTGATCTTGTGTGGTGCCAGTTCAATCGCTGCGGAGCGCACGAATCCCATTTGCGCGGCTTTTGTGGCACCGTAGTGCGACCATCCAGGGAATCCCGTGTAGTTACCGGTGATGGAGCTAGTGACAACGACGCGCCCGCGACCTGATTCGGTGAGTGCTGGGATGGCAGCCTGCACGATGTGTACGGTTCCTTTGACGTTGATGTCGAAGATCGTGTCGATGTCTTCATCCGTCATGTCAGTAATGGGGGCCTGTGGGTAGACTCCCGCATTGGATGCCAGAAGTGAGAGTCCGCCGAACGTTTCTACGACCTCGGCGACCACGGAAGAACACGCTTCCCGGTCGCGTACGTCCAACACGTATGTGTCAAAACCAGCTTCGCGAGCCTGTGCGCATTCTTCCTCTGTCACACCGGTAACGGCAACCTGAGCACCGTGCGCTTTCAAGGTTTGTGCGATACCAAAACCAATTCCTAGAGTTCCGCCTGTCACCAGTGCGGTCCGACCTTCGAGCAGTGCCATGATCCCTCCACATGCGGGCGTGTAACGGTGTCACTCACCACCATATGTTGAAAGGGTCACATCGAGACCCAAACCGGTTAGGATATTTCTGGCGAAAGGACAGGTGTGACACCCAAACAGTCTGCAATCGAAGAAGCGCGTGAGATTCTCAAAGCCGCACGTAAAACCAGCGACCCAGAAGAGCACCGCAATCTGATTCGCGAGGCCAGGGTTTTGACCATGATGGAGCAAGCACACCAGTTAACCCGGATAGCAAATAAGCTCGAGGAGCAGTAGACTCTGCTCCGAACAATCTGCCCCCATAGCTCAATGGATAGAGCAACGGCCTTCTAATCCGTAGGTTGCAGGTTCGAATCCTGCTGGGGGCGCTTGCGCTTTTATATGCTGGAGGCATGTTTCAGCGTCGCTTCCGCATCCAACGCTCGGCCGCTCAACGCCTTCAATCCGCGTATGACGAACTCGCATCCGATCTCCCCCACGATTTCCCCGCACCGGTTCTCGAAGAAACACGGTCAGCAATCGAAGACCTCGCAGACCCCTTTTCGACCGGACGCGACGGCCTGGACACTCCCAAGCAGGACTACACGCACATCCCGTTCGTCACTATTGACCCACCCGGGGCTCGCGATCTTGACCAAGCGATGCACCTGTCCCAGGACTCCGCGGAGACCGGAACGTTCACAGTCATGTACGCAATCGCCGATGTTGGTCGGTTCATCGAACCTGGTGGCCAACTCGATCAGGAGACGCGCACACGTGGTCAAACCATTTACCTTCCAGACCGCAAAATCCCCCTGCACCCAAAGGAACTGAGCGAAGACGCGGCCTCGCTACTTCCGGAACAGACCCGGAGCGCCTATGTCTTCACGGCGCATGTCGCCGACGACGGGAAGCTCACCGACTACACGCTGGAACGCGCAGTGGTGCGTTCACGGACACAACTCGACTACGCCACCGTCCAGCACCAGTGGGAACAGGGACAGGACCTGCACCCGTCCATCGCGCTTCTCCCTCGGGTTGGTGAAGCGCTTCTCGCTGACGCTCGTGCCCGTGGCGCAATCGACTTGGCGATCCCAGATCAAGAGGTCACCGACACCTTCACCCTGCAATACCGACCTCGGGGAGGCATTGAGGACTTCAACGCACAGATCAGCCTGCTCGCCGGGCGCATTGCGGCTGAACTCCAGATCAAAGCCGGGGCAGGCGTCCTCCGCACGCTTAACTACCCAGACGAAGAAACAGTCGAAAAGTTCCACGCAATCGTGCGCACCTTGGGCTTCGAGCCCCGCGACACGTACCAAGAGACCCTGCGGTCCATCGACCACCTCGGGGACGACCCACGCGCGCTCGCAGTCCACTACGCATCCCCCATGCTGTTCCGAGGCGCCGGATACACCCTGGTGGGCACGGACCCGGACCCAGTTCAGGCGGCAGTGGGCGCGCCGTATGCGCACGCCACCGCTCCGCTGCGCCGGTTGGTTGACCGTTTTGTTCTGCCCATCGCCGAGGCGGCCGCCCACAACGCTCCCACCCCCAGTGACGATGGGCTAGAGGACATCATCTCGATCATGAAATCAACCGGAAGCGTTGCGTCCCGGATCGACAAAGAGGCGATTGAGACAACAGAAGCTGTTCTGTTGTCTGACCGCGTGGGAGACGAGTTCACCGGCGTTGTTGTGGGTCATAAGAAACGCGACGACTCGCCTGTTCTCAACGTCCACGTCCCTGATCCTGCAGTGGTCGTCGATGTGAAAGGCGAGGCTCCCGTTGGCCAAGAGGTGCGTATCCGGTTGGAATCGGTTCAGGACAACACGCCGGTCTTCACGATTGCAGATCACGACCTATAAAGACGCATAAAACAGCCACGCAGATAAGACACGTGGAAGGTCTTTGCTGCGTGGCTGCTTGTAAACTCGGGATAGTTTTACGACTCGTCGATCGCCTTCTCCAGGCGCTCCAACTTACCGTCGAGCTCCCCAGTACGGCCGTCTCGAATATCGGCTTTCAGCACCAACGAAACACGCGGACCGAACCGGGCCACCGCCTCGGTCGCTTCTTTCACAACCGCAAACACCTCATCCCATTCACCTTCGATCGTGGTGAACATGGCGTCCGTGCGGTGCGGGAGCCCAGAAGCCCGCACAACCTTCACGGCCTCGGCAACCGCGTCGTGTACTCCCCCGTCGCCGTCCGGGTCAGGACCCCCGGACGGCGCAACAGAAAACGCAACGAGCATTACTCGCCGACCTTCACGATCAGCGCGTCACCCTGACCGCCACCGCCGCACAGAGCAGCGACACCCAGGCCACCACCTCGGCGCTGGAGCTCCAAAGCCAAGGTCAACACAATGCGCGCACCTGAAGCCCCAATTGGGTGACCCAGGGACACGGCACCACCGTTAACGTTGACCTTTGAGTCATCAATTCCCAGGTCCTTCATGCTGGCCAAGGAAACAGCAGCGAATGCCTCGTTAATTTCGTACAGGTCAAAGGAGTCAGCCGCCACGCCTTCGCGCTCAGCTGCCGCCTTGATGGCCTGCGAAGGCTGGTGCTGCAGAGTCGAGTCGGGGCCGGCAGTCCATGCGTGGGAACGGATTTCAGCCAGAATCGGAAGCCCAGCTTCAACGGCCTTGTCCTTGTTCATGACGACAACGGCTGCCGCGCCGTCAGAAATCTGCGAAGCATTTCCAGCAGTGATAGCGCCTTCCTTGCGGAATGCCGGACGCAGCTTCGACAGGGACTCAGCAGTTGAGTCGCCACGCACACCTTCATCCGCGTCAACAACCGTGTCGCCCTTGCGGCTGCTGATGGTGATGGGCGCGATTTCCTCGGCGAGCTTGTCCTTTGCCGCAGCTGCACGCTGGTGCGACTGTGCTGCGAAAGCGTCCTGTTCTTCACGGCTGAATTCGGTGTCGCCTTCATTCGCCGATTCGGTCAGTCCACCCATCGCCTGGTCGGTGAAAGCGTCCCACAGACCGTCGTAGTCCATGTGGTCGCGCACGGTCACGTTGCCGTACTTGTAGCCGGCACGGGACTTCTCAAGCATGTGCGGAGCGTTAGTCATCGACTCCTGCCCACCGGCAACCACCACGTCGTACTCACCGGAACGCACCAGCATGGCCGCGTGCGTAATGGTGTTGATACCCGACAAGCACAGCTTGTTCAGCGTCACTGCAGGCACGGTCATAGGGATTCCAGCCTTCACCGCTGCCTGACGTGCGGCACCCTGGCCAACGCCTGCCTGAAGGACCTGCCCCATCAGAACGTATTCGACTTTCTCAGGTGCAACGCCGGCACGCTCAAGAGCGGCTTTGATCGCGTGACCTCCCAAGTCCACTGAGCTCAAGGATGCGAGCGATCCAGACATCTTGCCTAGTGGCGTACGGGCACCTGCAACGATTACGGCTTCAGCCATTTTTCCTCCTGTTACCAACGTGGTCTTCATCACAAGGTTAGACCAGGTGGCGGGCTCCCCGCACACCGGGCCCGAGGTGGTACTTCCCGAGGTGGTTGACGCACCGCGTTCGACTGTCAGCTGGCTTCCAGCAGAGAAGCATTAGAGTAGGAGGGAGCACCATTGACCAGATTCAAAGGAGATTGAGACGTGACGCCTCCTGAAGAGTTCCGCACAGCCATGCGTGGCTTTGAAAAGAGCGAAGTTGAAGCGCGCATTCGCCAGCTGAAGAGCGAAATTGACTCTCTGCGTAAGGCACTGCAAGACGCCCGCAGCCAAGTCATTACAGCGGACCGAGCGAAACTGCAGATTGCGGGCGAACTCTCCGAGGTGAAGGAACAGCTCAAGAAAGCCACCGACGATCAGTCGCAGGCGCAGACTGCACCTGGCAGCCGGATCGACCACCTCTTGAAAATCGCGGAATCACAGGCGCGCGAAACCTTGGCACAGGCAACCGCTGACGCCGAAACAATCCGGAACAAGGCACGCGCCGACGCGGCAAGCCAGCGCGCACGTATGCACACGGAATCCAATGACACCCTGTCTAACGCTCGCTCTGAAGCCGACTCAATCATGCAGGCGGCGGAACTCCGCGCAAGCGAAACCGTGGAGGCGGCCGAGAAGCGCGCGCAGGAGCTCACGCAGACTGCACAGCGCGAAGCCGACACTATTCAGGGTGACGCACAGGCCGCGGCGAACGATCAGCGCGAGTCGCTCAAGCACGAGATTTCGACCGGACGCGCCGACGCACAAAAAGAAGCGGCCAGCACGCTGGACGCCGCAAAGAAGGAAGCCCACAAGCTGGTAGCCGACGCACGCCAGTCAGCCGAGAAGCTCCTCAGCGAAGCGCGCACAGAAGCGCAAACGGTTCGCGCTGAAGCGCAGAAGCTCAAGGACGAGGCCAAGAAGTCGTCGGACGACTTGAAACTTGAGCTCGCTAACCAGCGTCAGAAGCACGAACAAGACCAGAAGGCCCTGTTTGAAAAGACCCAGGCCGACAGCAAGAAGACGCTCGAAGAAGCGCAAGCACGCGCCAAGAAAGCCGACACGGAAGCCCGCGAGGCGGCAGAACGTGCTGAGGCCACTCGGAAAGAGGCAATTGAAAAGGCCGACAAGATCATCGCTGACGGCCGTCAGCGTGCCCAGTCGCTCATCTCTGAGGCTCGGCAGACCGCTGAAGCGACAATCGAAGAGTCGGCTGCAGAAGCCAAGCGCAACGTGTCAGCTGCACAGTCCCAGGTGGACCTGCTCACCAAGCAACGTCGCACCATTACGGCACAGCTCCAGCAGTTGCAGTCCATGTTCGCAGCACCTGGTCTTTTCGACGGACTTGACCTGACCGACGACAAGTCGGACAAAGTGAAAGCCGCCGCAGCTCCTACCGAAAAGATCGGTTCGGAGGAAGAACTTGAGGAACTTCGCAAGAGCGTAGCTACCAAGAAACCTGAGGACACCTCGGCGAACACCGCGGAGGCTGGCAAGCAGGCAGACAAACCAGGCGACAAGCAGGACAGCAAGTCCGCCGACAAACCTGAAGGCGAACAGGGCGACAAACCAAACGTCAAACTGGGTAGCAGCTCCGCCGACAAGCAGGCAACCAAGCCGGGGAACACCTCGGGCACGGAAAAACCTGGCGGAAATACCCCGTCGAACGCCCCAAACTCACCCGACTCCACGAAGTAGGTTCACGGGAACAACTGCACAGGTTCAGCGAAGCATCGCCGTCGCAACTAGTGGCGGCGATGTCGCGTATTGAAGCAGGACGTGTGCCAATGCCTCCGCGTTTCGACTCCCACACCAATGCCAAATTCGTCATCGGTTCGCCACGCAACCGTGTGAGCAAGAGACGCAGGCAGATCCTGCGAACACCCCGGGCACACATAGGTCTTCCCGGACGAATTTCCTTGCGTGTGCTGCACAATCCACGTGCCATCCGGACCTGTCTGAGTAGTGCGCACAGTGCTGGCAGCAGACAGCTCCCGAAAGGGCCGTTGCCACTTGTTACTGCGTCGAGAAGAGTTACTACGTGGCATGGTGCAATTGTGTCACGTAAAGTAATTGCGTGCGATTAGTAATAGCGACGTGCAGTGTGAACTATGCAGGACGCCTGACAGCCCACCTGCCCATGGCCCAACGGCTCCTCATGCTCAAGGCCGACGGTTCCGTTCTGGTCCACTCCGACGGCGGTTCCTATAAGCCGCTCAACTGGATGACTCCCCCGGCCGCCTTCACGGTCGACGAGCCCAGCGACGAACAAGCTCAAGCCGGCATTACCGAAGTGTGGAACGTCAACCAGACCAAGACGGGAGACCGCTTAGAAATCGCGATTCAAACAATCCACCGCGACATCGAACACGACTTGGGCGAAGACCCAGGACTCCTCAAAGACGGTGTCGAAGCGCACTTGCAAGAGTTACTCGCCGAACACATCGACACCCTGGGCGACGGCTACACCACGGTGCGTCGCGAGTACCAAACGCCAATCGGCCCTGTCGACATTCTGGCCCGCGACGAAAACGGCGCCTCCGTCGCAGTAGAAATTAAGCGCCGAGGTGGTGTCGACGGCGTCGAACAACTCACCCGCTACCTAGAGCTCCTCAACCGGGACCCACTCATTGCACCCGTGAAGGGCGTGTTTGCGGCCCAAGAAATCCGGCCACAGGCACGTACCCTGGCAACCGACCGGGGAATCCGCTGCGTCACCCTCGACTACGACGCGCTACGGGGCATGGACGACCCAGAAAGCCGACTCTTCTAGGCCCAGCTTAAGGCGCGCCACTACAGCTCAACGTCGTCGCGCTCGATGCGCTCAATCTGGGCGCCCAAAGACCGCAGCTTCTCTTCGAAGTGCTCGTACCCACGGTCAATGTGGGACACGCCAGCCACCTCGGTAACACCGTCTGCTACCAAGCCGGCCAACACTGCCCCGGCGCCGGCGCGAATGTCACTTGCTTCCACCTCGGCACCAGACAGGGACTCGACACCGTTGATAAGCGCGTGGTTACCGTCCAGCTCAACCTGAGCACCCAAACGCGCCAACTCGCGCACAAATCGCCAGCGAGCTTCAAACAGGTTCTCGGTTAGCAACCCTTGCCCATCAGAGATCGCGTTTAGCGTGATGGCAAACGGCTGAAGGTCGGTGGGAAACCCGGGGAACGGAAGCGTTGAAATTCGTACCGGCCGAGGTCGTTCCGGCCCCACGACGCGCATGCCACCGTCGAATTCGGTCACCTGGGCGCCAGCGGAACGAAGCTTATCGAGGACGACGGGCAGAAGATCCCCGTTCACGCCTTTAACCTCGATGTCTCCCCCGGTGATGGCGGCTGCAAACGCCCATGTGCCAGCCACAATACGGTCACCAACACACACATGGCGAACAGGCTGAAGGGACGAAACTCCCGTGACCGTCAAGGTCGAAGTTCCGATACCTTCGATGTTTGCGCCCATCTCGACAAGCATCGAACAAATGTCGACGATTTCAGGTTCCCGGGCAGCGTTATCGATCGTGGTCACTCCGTTAGCCAAGGTGGCGGCCATGACCAGATTCTCAGTTGCGCCAACCGACGGAAACGCTAAGCGGATGTCAGCACCGTGGAGCCCTTGGGGAGCACGCGCAATGAAATATCCGTGATCCAGACTGACCTGGGCTCCCATGGCGCGAAGGCCGGCTTCATGCAGGTCAAGTCCACGCGAACCAATGGCGTCTCCGCCCGGAAGTGCCACGTGTGCTTCGTTCACTCGTCCCATCAATGAGCCCAAAACTGAAATGGACGCACGCATAGCACGGACGAGCTTGTAATCTGCACGCACTGATGGCTTTTCAGGAACGGTAATAGTCACAACGCCAGCGTCTGCGTCGTAATCGACAGAGCACCCCAGCGACATGAGGAGCTTCACCATGATTTTGACGTCCAGAATGGCAGGAACGTTCTCAATGACTGAGGTTCCGGGCGCTAAGAGAGTTGCGGCCATGAGTTTGAGGACGCTGTTTTTTGCGCCACGCACATCTACCGTTCCGCGTAATGTACACGGACCATGAACACGCAAAACTTCCATTACGTAAACCGTCCCACAGAATGATTAGCGCCGGGTGGTGGGGATTCCAACCACGATGAAAATGCGGCAAGAGCTTCTTCGTCCATAGCCAACCGCACCTCGCCCGGGCGGTTAGTGTACTGACCGTACTGACACACAGCAACCTTCGCGTCGGGCAACAGTGCGTACTGTTCATCCCCGCTGGGTGTCAGTCGTTCACCGATCGTCATATCGGTCCGAGGGTACTGTTTGACTGGGCGCCATCCAACACCAAAGACCGGGTACCAGTCGAGGCTTCGGACAGTCAGAACTGCGAGCCCTAAACGCCAACGTGGGCGACGTGCAGATACGTCGCCCACGAGGATAGAGCAATCAAACGCGCCGGTCAGTCGCGAAATCGCGCGACGGCGAGCAAGAATCAAGGTCACCGTGACAACAGCCAGCCCTACTAACGAGAGCAGAATAATCAGCAGGGTCGATGGATTCACGGTGCCATTCTAAGTGATCGCTTAGACAAGCTTTGCCTGGTCGGCAACGACGTGTACAACGTCGTCAGCAACTGACAAGAAGCCTCCATCGGCCGAAACATTGATCGTCTCACCCGATGTCGGGGTGATGCGGACATTCCCGCCGGCCACGATTGCCAAAACAGGTTCGTGACCGGTGAGAATTCCGATTTCACCTTCCACGGTCCGCGCAACCACACGTTCGGCATCGCCGGACCACACGGAGCGGTCGGCGGCCACAACGGTGACGTTGAGACTCATGGATTAGTTCTCCTTCTGGAGTTCGTCGTAGTTGCGCAGAACATCCTCGATTGGACCAACGTTAAAGAATGCCTGTTCTGGGATGTGGTCGAACTCACCGTCGCAGATGCCCTTGAAGCCTTCGATGGTGTCCTTGATGGAAACGGTCGAACCTTCGACACCGGTGAACTGGAGCGCGGTGTAGGTGTTCTGCGACAGGAACTGCTCGATACGACGAGCACGGTGAACCGTAAGCTTGTCTTCTTCGGACAGTTCGTCGACACCCAGAATCGCGATGATGTCCTGGAGTTCCTTGTTCTTCTGCAGGATCTGCTTCACGCGTACTGCGGTGTCGTAGTGGTCCTGGCCCACGTACAGCGGGTCAAGAATACGTGACGACGAAGCCAGCGGGTCAACGGCTGGGTACAGACCACGTGACGCAATGTCACGCGAGAGTTCCGTCGTTGCGTCCAAGTGCGCGAAGGTCGTTGCAGGAGCAGGGTCGGTGTAGTCGTCAGCTGGCACGTAAATTGCCTGCATCGACGTAATCGAGTGACCACGGGTCGAGGTAATACGTTCCTGCAGAACACCCATTTCGTCAGCAAGGGTTGGCTGGTAACCAACGGCCGAAGGCATACGCCCAAGAAGGGTTGACACCTCGGAACCTGCCTGGGTGAAACGGAAGATGTTGTCAATGAACAGAAGCACGTCCTGGTTCTGAACGTCACGGAAGTATTCCGCCATGGTCAGTCCAGTCAGTGCAATACGCAGACGCGTGCCTGGAGGCTCGTCCATCTGACCGAACACCAGTGCGGTCTTGTCGAGAACTCCAGATTCATCCATTTCGTGGATCAGGTCGTTACCTTCACGAGTACGCTCACCCACACCCGCGAACACGGACACACCACCGTGGTCCTGTGCAACACGGGTAATCATTTCCTGGATCAGAACGGTCTTACCAACACCAGCACCACCGAACAGACCAATCTTTCCACCCAGAACGTATGGGGTGAGAAGGTCGATCACCTTAATACCGGTTTCGAACATCTGAGTCTTGGACTCGAGCTGGTCGAAGTTAGGAGCGGTGCGGTGAATTGGCCAGCGCTCGGTGATTTCGTATGGCTCGTCAATCATGGAGTCGTTGAGAACGTCACCGGTAACGTTAAAAACCTTACCCTTGGTGACGTCACCAACTGGCACGGAAATTGGTGCGCCAGTGTCAATGACTTCCTGTCCGCGAACCAGACCGTCGGTAGGCTGCATCGAAACCGCACGAACGATTCCGTTACCCAACTGCAGTTCAACCTCGAAAGTGATCTTACGGGTACCTTCGGACAGCTCAACCGTAGTGGTCAATGCGTTGTAAATAGCGGGAACAGCATCGAGTGGGAACTCAATGTCGACCACGGGGCCAATGACACGTGAGATCCGACCGACGGTCCCTTGGACCTGTGGTGTATCCGTAGCTGTGCTCATGTTTTCTTTCTCTTCTGCTCTCTATCCGTCAGTCGTTGCCGCCGGCACCGGCAAGTGCGTCTGCACCACCGACGATTTCTGAAATTTCCTGCGTAATTTCTGCCTGACGCGCCGAGTTGGCAAGGCGCGTGTAGGTTCGAATCAAATCGTCGGCATTGTCAGTAGCGGTCTTCATTGCCTGCTGACGTGCCGCCTGTTCGCTAGCGGATGCGTTTAACAACGCCGCAAGAATGCGCGACTCAATGTACTTGGGAAGAAGCGCGTCAAGAACCGCTTCTTCACTCGGTTCGAATTCGTACAGCGGGTACGCTGCGTCCTTAGCCGAGGCGACACTGGCTGGCGCGTCGACCGGAACCTCATCGGCTTCGATCACTTCCAGCGGAATGAGTCGTCGGTATTCAGGTGTTTGCGTCACGCTGTTGACGAACTTCGTGTAGACCAAGAAGATCTCGTCAATCCCACCAGCTTCGTAGTCAGTGTGGAACGAAGACACCAAAGCGTCTCCAATTTCCCGGGCTGCTTCAACTGTTGGGCTTTCGGAGATTCCGGTCCAGGCACGTTGGATCGCGCGTTCACGGAACGTGTAATAAGTTTCGGGCTTCCGGCCGACCACGTACAGGTCAACCTCTTTGCCGTCCTCCTTCAGCATCGTGATGAGCTCTTCTGCTTCACGAATGACGTTGGAGGAATATGCACCGGCAAAACCGCGGTCCGGACCCATCACCACGACAGCTGCGCGACGAATGTTGTCCGGCTCCTTTGTCAGTGTGTGTTCAACGTCTGCATACGTTGCCACTGCGGACACTGCCCGAGTGATGGCGTTAGCGTATGGGCTCGCCGCCTTCACTCGACCAATGGCCTTCTGAATCCGGGAAGCCGCAATAAGCTCCATGGCCTTGAAGATCTTTCTCAAGGACTTGGTGGAGTTGATCTTCGCTTTGAAGACCCTCTGCTGCGCTCCCATCAGTACTTCCTTTCGTTACCAGCGGTCAGTCTCAGCGCTTAGCCTTGACGATCTGTTCCTGCGAGACCTCTTCGGCCTCAGCGGAGTCGAAGGATTCAGTACCGACGTGAACGCCGTCTTCGGTGGTCTGGAAACCAGCCTTGAAGTCCGCAATTGCGGTTTCAAGCTGCTCCACGATTTCACCCTTGAGCTTGTCCTTCATACCAGCGATCGTTTCCAGAATGTCGGTCTTACGCTCGAGGTATGCGTGGAACTCAGATTCGAAGCGCAGAACGTCGCTCACTGGAACCTCATCCAGGTAGCCTTCCGAACCTGCCCAGATCGAAACGGTCTGCTTTTCGGCGCTCATTGGCTCGAACTGACCCTGCTTGAGAAGCTCGGTCAATCGTGCACCACGGTCAAGCTGACGCTTAGTTGCAGCATCGAGGTCTGAAGCGAACATTGCGAATGCTTCGAGTGAACGGTACTGAGCCAAGGAAATCTTCAGCGTACCGGAGACACCGCGGAGTGGCTTCGTCTGTGCGGAACCACCCACACGCGAAACAGAAATACCTACGTCAACAGCTGGACGCTGGTTCGCGTTGAACAGGTCGGACTGCAAGAAGATCTGTCCGTCGGTAATCGAAATAACGTTCGTAGGAATGAACGCACCCACGTCGTTTGCCTTGGTCTCGATGATAGGAAGACCAGTCATCGAACCTCCGCCGAGCTCATCGGAAAGCTTGGCGCAACGTTCGAGCAGACGCGAGTGGAGGTAGAACACGTCACCCGGGTATGCTTCACGACCCGGTGGGCGACGCAGAAGCAACGAAATCGCACGGTAGGCTTCGGCCTGCTTCGACAGGTCATCAAACACGATAAGAACGTGCTTGCCCTGGTACATCCAGTGCTGTCCGATCGCCGATCCGGCATACGGAGCCAAATACTTAAAGCCAGCAGGGTCAGAAGCAGGTGACGAAACGATTGTGGTGTATTCGAGGGCACCGTTTTCTTCGAGCGAACGACGCACCGAAGCAATCGTCGAACCCTTCTGACCACAAGCGACGTAGATGCAGCGGACCTGCTTCTTGGGGTCACCAGACTCCCAGTTAGCGCGCTGGTTAATGATGGTGTCCAGAGCCAAGGCCGTCTTACCGGTCTTACGGTCACCAATGATGAGCTGACGCTGACCACGACCGATTGGGATCATAGCGTCAATAGCCTTCAGACCAGTCTGGAGTGGTTCTTTCACTTCCTTACGGTCCATAACACCGGCGGCCTGAAGCTCGAGCTCACGGCGTCCTTCGGACTCGATCTCGCCCAGCCCGTCGACTGGGTTACCCAGAGGGTCGACGACACGTCCGAGGTATCCGTCACCGACGGGGATCGAAAGAACTTCACCCGTGCGGTACACGCTCTGCTCTTCGGCAATTCCTGCAAACTCACCCAGGATAACGACACCGATCTCGCGCTCGTCGAGGTTCTGGGCCAATCCCAGGGTTCCGTCTTCGAAACGCAAGAGTTCGTTTGCCATGGTTCCAGGGAGGCCTGAAACCTGCGCAATGCCGTCACCGGCGGTGACAACCTTACCTACTTCTGTCTTGTCTGCACTGCCAGGAGTGTAGGACTCTACGAACTTCCCCAGTGCTTCCCGGATTTCGTCCGGGCGAATTGTCAGTTCCGCCATCGCGGTTTCCCTGCTTCCTTCACTTCCTATGCGACCCGTACGGACCGCGAGTCTTCAGTGCCCGTGTATGGGCGAATCAGCTTGCCAACCGACGACGAACGTCGGCAATACGATCAGCAATCGTTGAGCTCGTGACTTCGTCGCCCACCTGAACACGGACGCCACCTACCACGTTGGGATCGATGTGAACGTTGAGAACGAGTTCACGACCGTAGCTAGCGGACAGTGCACGCGCCAAACGCTCTTCCTGCTCCTGTGTCAGGGGGTGCGCTACCGTGACATCGGCAACTGCACGCTGCTGGCGGAATGCCAACACCTGAGAGAAGTTTTCAAGCGTTTCGCTCACCCTCTTGCCGCGAGGGTGGCTCACAGCGTAGTGAATGAGAGTGAGGGTGTATTCCGACACCCGCGAAGCCAGAAGCGTCGAAACAAGTTCGCGCTTCGCCGTTGTGGGTGCGGGGGATTCGAAGGCTCCATCAAGTTCGTGGTCTGAGACGAGCAGGCGAGTGAAACGGAAAATTTCCTCCTCTACCTGTCCCAAAGTGCCTTCGGCCTGGGCGGCAGCAGCGATAGCCGTGACACCAGCTGTTTCAACGGCAGTGACGAAGTCCTGTGCGCGAGCAAAGCGACGGTTCGCTGCTCGAACAACAATCTGCAACGCCGCGTCATCCACGCGGGTGCCAAAGACTGCGTTCAGCGTTGACTGTTTGGTTTCTGGGGCGACCGCCACATCGACAAGCGTTTTCCGCAAGTTGACGTTTTCGGCGAGCACTCCCGAGACGCCCAACAGGCCGTCACCGATAACTTTTGGGCTAGCGGTGTTGAGAGTGTTATTCACATCCTCGAGAACGAGGGCCAGTGAGTTCCTGCTCGACTGCAGCATCACGATTCCTTGACGGTCTGTGCCGGTGTCTGGGTTTCCAGATCGGCAATAAAGCGGTCAACAACAGACGCAGAACGAGCGTCGTCCTGAAGCGATTCGCCCACGATGCGCGAGGCAAGGTCGGTTGCGAGTGAACCAACTTCCGTGCGCAACGAGTTCATCGCTTGCTGGCGTTCAGCTTCGATCTGTGCCTTAGCGGCGCTGATGATCCGATCGGCCTCTTCAGTGGCGCGCTGTTTGGTTTCAGCCAAAATCTGCGCACCTTCTTCTTGAGCTTCGGCACGCAGTCGTGCTGCTTCAGCGCGACCGTCTGCGAGCTGCTTCTGATATTCGGCCAATGCGGCGTCTGCTTCCGCCTGAACCTTTTCAGCCTTTTCAATTCCGCCCTGGATACGTTCTGCACGCTCGTCAAGAGTCTTCTTGAACTTGGGCAGAATCTTCGTCCAGAAAACGACCAGGATGATGATGAAGCAGACCGCCGACCAGACAATGTCATATACGGCAGGAATAAGAGGGTTGTTCCCTCCAGCTGCCAGAACGTTAATCGGGGTCAAGAGTATTCACTCGCTTCCGGATTAGGCACCGAAGATGAAGTATGCTGCAATTCCCAAGAATGCAAGGAGCTCGACGAATGCAATACCAAGGAACATGGTGGTTTGCAGACGGCCGGCTACTTCTGGCTGGCGCGCAGTACCTTCAACGGTCTTACCCACAAGAATACCGATACCAATACCTGGACCGATAGCGGACAGACCGTAACCGACGGTTGCGATGTTGCCGGAGACTTCAGCAAGAATGGAGGTGTCCACGTGCAATATTTCCTTCCGATGTATTGAGCCAGTCGTTTAACTGGCTTTTTCCTTGTCTTTTATGACAGGTCTATTGGGTGCGAACTATCAGTGATCGTGGGAAACGCTCAGCTGAATGTACGCGGCGGTTAGCAGAGCAAAGACGTAAGCCTGAAGAACTGCTACCAAAATCTCAAAGAGGGTAAACACGAATCCTCCGACCAGCGTGAGGCCACCGATACCGAATAGGGCGGCTGAACCACTGGTGAAGAAGAACTGGGTGGCTGCGAAGCACAGCACCAGGAGGAGGTGACCAACGATCATGTTGAAGGTCAGACGCAAGGTGAGTGAAACCGGGCGAGCGATAAAGGTCGAAACGATTTCGATAGGCGTCACGATGATGTACATCAGCGGGGGAACGCCAGCAGGGAAGAGCTGGCTTTTGAGATAGCGCGCTCCCCCTTGAGCTTTGATTCCGGCCCCGATCATGAACACGTAGGTCACGAGGGCCATAAACAGTGGCATTCCGATGTTGGAGTTAGGCGAAATGTTCAGGAACGGAATGATACCTGTAATGTTCATCGCGAAGACCGTCAGGAAGATGGTCGCAATGAGTGGGAAGAAACGTTCGCCGTCCTTCTTACCCAACATGTCGTGGGCGATACCGGTGCGGCAGAAATCGAGAACGATTTCCGCAATCGACTGCGCGCGAGTAGGAACCAGGCGACCACCACGGAGCATCAGCCAGAATGCGAGTACCAGGACAACCGTGACACCCAAGCGAATGAGCATGATGCGGTTGAGCTCAAACGGAGTACCTGCGAAAAGAATTGCTGGAGGCTTGAATTCTTCAAGACCCGGTGCGTGGAATTCCGCTCCCCCGCCTGCGGCAAGGAGCACTGTCGTCGACAAAGCGGAGGGAGTAAACAGGGCAAACTCCTGACAGCTCGGGGCTGGCACGCGCGCACGCGTGTAGCCGGTATGGATTGTCTATCTGTGTCCATGTGCTTATGCACGACACGTGAAATATTTGAGACCCTTGTCGCTCTCACGACTTTTGCACAGGGTTCTCGAATGATTCCTAAATTACTTTATCAACTGTAGAGACCCGAACAAAACTCCGGTACTACTGTTTGGCGTGCGTGTTGTCGTCAGAAGCGTGCGTATACGGGATTCGAGCACCCCTCACCGCAACAACATCGATGGCAAGTGAGACAACCGCTCCCACGACCAACGTGAGGAAGAGCGTCAGACGATCGTAAAACTCTTTATCGCCTAACAACGCGATGACGCCTAAGAACCCAGCGATCTTGATAAGAAATCCTCCAAGTACACCGGCGGCCATCACGGTCGGGTCAAGGTCGGCAGTAAAAAGAAGCACCAGTGCGGTGATCGAAAAGAACGTGAAGGACACGGCTGCACCGATCAGTGCAGCAAATAGCCCCGGTGTCCCCACTGCGAAGTAGCCAACCGCTCCCGCAACTACTGCAAGCACAACTGATGCGATCAACCCCCACACAATGATGCGAAGCATCAGGTTGCGAATGGGCGAGTTTTTCATGTCAGTTCCTTTCGAGCAGACAGACGCGAGTAGAGCGGGTAGAACGTTAAGATCAGTGTCACTGCTACAGCAACAGCAAGCACCGACAAAACCATCAACGTATCGAATTTCAAGAGCGCAACTGTGCCAAACGCGAAAATTGCTGTCCACATGTACAGCAGCAGAACGGCGCGCGCGTGCGAGTGGCCGAGGGCAAGCATACGGTGATGTAAGTGCTTTGCATCGGCAGAAAATGGCGACTTCCCGGCGGCCATTCGACGAACAACGGCGAGCATGAGGTCCACAAGAGGCAACACCATCACCGCTATCGGCAAAAGAATCGGAAGGTACGTGGACAATACGCGTTCAGTTGACAAGAGGGCAGGATCGACCTGGCCGGTCACTCGAATTGTGCTCGCAGCCAGCAAAAGCCCTATCAACATTGACCCCGAGTCCCCCATGAAGATCCGGGCCGGGTTGAAGTTGTGAGGCAGGAACCCCAAGCACGCACCCACCAGAAGGGACGTAATGAGCGATGCAAGGTTCGCGTAGCTGGTAGGAGACGTGTCGATCGCCAGTTGATACGTGTATACAAAAAACGCCACGCCACCAATCGTGACGACTCCTGCAGCCAGGCCATCAAGCCCGTCGACAAAGTTCACAGCGTTAATCGTCACCAAAACAACCAACACCGTCAGAATGAGCGACAGGCGTTGCGAACCGATGATTACGGTGTCGAAAGGAATCGACAAGAGCGCTACACCTTTAAGCGCCATAAAACCCGCCGCAAGTGTTTGACCTGCAAGTTTGGCCACCCAGTTGATATCCCAAACATCGTCGATGACACCCAACAGACACAGAATCGTCCCCGCTCCCAGGATCCCAATCACGGGATCCGGTTCTTGAAACAGATCTTTCAAGAACGGTGTGTTGTACGCGCACACTACACCGGCGAGAACTCCGCTGAACATCGCCACTCCCCCAAGCCTTGGGGTGGGCACTGAGTGGACGTCGCGAGCGCGCAGTGGTGAAAAGATTCGGCCGCGTTCGGCTATTCGCCGGACCATGGGCGTGACCAAGTACGCGACTACCGCCGCTACGACCATGACAAACAGATAAGCGCGCACGCGTCATGCCTCCGGCGCTAGCGGTTCCAAACCGTCAACCACCTGGGCCAGCTCATCAAAACTGATGGGGCCTTCCCTCAGGAGGCGCGGGACCGAGCCACTCATATCGATAATCGTGGACGACTGGCCACCAGGCGCTTCACCACCGTCGAGGAAGATATCGACGCGGTCGCCCAGCATGTTCGCCGCCTGCTCGACGGTCACCGCCGCAGGCTCGCCAGATAGGTTGGCGCTCGACACCGCCAACGGCCCAACTTTGGACAACAGGGCCAGGGTATCTTCGTGGTCGGGCATGCGTAGACCCACGGTTCCATGCGTGTCCCCTAAGTCCCAGTGCAGGCTCGGTTGGGCGTTACAGATGATCGTGAGCGGACCCGGCCAAAAGCGCGCGGTGAGTTCCATGACTGTGCTGTCGACCGCCTCGGCGAGCCCCATCACCGTTTCCGCACGTGGCACCAATACCGGCGGTGGCATGTTGCGCCCGCGTCCTTTCGCCTTGAGAAGTTTGGCAACTCCGTTGGGCGAAAACGCGTCAGCCGCGATGCCGTACACGGTGTCCGTGGGAATGACCAGGAGACCGTCGTCGCGGACCACTCGAGTACATTCCTCCAAAATGAGGTCCCGCACCTGTTCATTGGCAAGATCAAATGTGCGAGACACGATCATCCTCTCCTGAATGTGCAGAATATCCGCGTGTAAATCGGTCTCTGCCAGTGTAGTCGCCCACGGTCTCAACTGATGTGAAACCCGCCCGGTGGAATGCGTTCTCAATGGTGTACGCGTTGTATTCGGCGTGTTCGCAGATGAGCAGGCCGCCGGGTGCCAAGATTCTGGGCGCGCGGGCGATGATTTCTTGCGGAAGTTCCGCGCCGTCCGCTCCCCCGCCATAGAGCGCAAGGTCCGGGTCACTGGCAACTTCGGGCGCGTGTTCGACTGTGCGTGCCACGTAGGGCGGGTTGCAGGTGATGACCTGGGCCGAGGTCGTTCCCAGAAATTCTGTCGCGTCGCCTATGTGCAGGGTTACTGCACTTCCGTGGGCTTCGAAAGCGGGCCGGTACCGGTCGATGTTGTGTTCGGTAAAGCGGGCAGCTTCCGGACTGAGTTCAACCGCATGGACGTGTGTTCTGGGGACTTCGGTTGCAAGTGCAATGGCTATCGCACCTGAGCCTGTACACAAATCGACTGCCGTGTGGCTGTCCCCAGGAAGACCGGCCAAGTACTCAACCGCGTGCGAGACCATGAGTTCGGTTTCAGGCCGTGGAATGAACACCCCGGGCCCCACAAGCAGTTCCTGGTACCGAAACGGCGCAACACCGGTGATGTGTTGCAGGGGTTCACGCGCACTACGGCGCTCGCAGGCTTGGGCATACCGCGCGCTCACCTCGCAGGGCACGTCGGTTCCGCGCAAAACGTGGCTTCCCAGTTCAGACACGGAAATGTCCCACGCCCACGCAAAGAGTGTTTTCGCGTCGGCTGTGGGACTTTCGACTCCTGCGTGGGCCAGCTGTTGGATGGCCTGGCGCAACAGTTGGTCGGCGTTAGCCAATGTCGTCGAGGCGGGCTGCCCGGTCAGCGGCACGAGCAGACTCTACGACATCGTCGAGGCGTCCGTCCAGGACTTGGTCCAGGTTGTAGGCCTTGAAGCCAGTCCGGTGGTCCACGATGCGGTTTTCTGGGAAGTTGTACGTGCGGATACGTTCCGAACGGTCAACCGTTCGCACCTGCGACCGGCGCATGTCGTTGGCTTCTGCGGCAGCTTCTTCAGCTTGCTTGGCCAGAATTCGAGCGCGCAACATACGCAGCGCGGCTTCCTTGTTCTGAAGCTGCGACTTTTCGTTCTGACAGCTGGCAACGATTCCGGTAGGCAAGTGCGTAATGCGAACCGCCGAGTCGGTGGTGTTCACCGACTGACCACCGGGTCCAGACGACCGGTACACGTCGATTTTGAGGTCGTTGTCGTCAAGGTGGATTTCTTCTGGCTCGTCGACTTCTGGGAAAACCAAAACTCCCGCCGCCGAGGTGTGAATCCGCCCCTGCGATTCCGTCACCGGAACGCGTTGTACGCGGTGGACTCCACCTTCGAACTTGAGCCAACCGTAGACGCCACCTTCACGCGATTTAATTGCGATGGTGATGTCTTTGTAACCGCCCAGGTTCGCTTCGGTTGAGTCGAGGACTTCCGTGGTCCACCCGCGGTCGTCTGCCCAGCGCTGGTACATACGCACCAGGTCACCGGCGAACAGTGCGGACTCGTCTCCTCCTTCACCCGCTTTGACTTCCACGATCGCGTCGCGTGCGTCATCGGGGTCTTTAGGAATGAGGAGCTCACGGAGCTTGTCCTGCAACACCTCGATGCGGTTTTCCAGGTTCTTGGCCTCTTCAGCGAAAGCCGGATCTTCACTGGCCAACTCTTTTGCATCCTCAACATCGCTGAGGCACTGGTTGAGTTCGCGGTACGTTTTGGCGATCTGATCCAGTTCTGAGTAACGACGCGTGAGCTTGCGGGCCAACCCGGCGTTCGCGTGAACGTCCGGGTTGGCAAGTTCAGCCTCAATCCGTTCGTGTTCGTCTAAAAGAGAGCGAACGCTGGCTTCAACAGATGAAAGATCCGTATCCATTAAGCGTCATCCGCAGCTGACTTGGGCAGAGGTGTGGTCTTTTGAACCTGAAGCAAGAACTCTGCGTTGGAACCGGTTTCCTTAAGCTTGGAAATGAGCAGCTCGATTGCCTGCTGTTGTTCAAGACCGGCGAGCACGCGACGCAGACGCCACATGACCTTAGTCTCTTCTGGGTTCATGAGGTTGTCCTCACGGCGGGTTCCAGAGGCGTTGACGTCAACAGCTGGGTAGATGCGCTTGTCGGCCAGTTGACGACTCAAGCGCAGTTCCATGTTTCCGGTTCCCTTGAACTCTTCGAAGATCACTTCGTCCATCTTGGAGCCGGTTTCTACCAGTGCTGTAGCCAGGATGGTCAGCGAACCGCCGCCTTCGATGTTGCGAGCTGCACCGAAGAACTTCTTGGGTGGGTACAGTGCGTTTGCGTCGACACCACCGGACAGAATACGTCCAGAAGCTGGCTGTGCCAGGTTGTACGCGCGTCCCAGACGGGTGATGTTGTCAAGCAACACAACGACGTCCATACCCATTTCGACCAAGCGCTTTGCACGTTCGATCGCAAGTTCAGAAATGGTGGTGTGGTCGTCTGCAGGGCGGTCGAACGTCGACGCGATCACTTCACCCTTGACTGCCCGCTGCATGTCGGTGACTTCTTCAGGACGTTCGTCGACCAGCACAACCATGAGGTGAACGTCGGGGTTGTTGGTGTGGATCGCGTTGGCGATCTGCTGCATGATTGTGGTTTTACCGGCCTTGGGCGGTGCCACAATCAGACCACGCTGGCCCTTACCAATGGGCGAGACCAGGTCGATGATGCGCGTGGAGATCTGCTTCGCTTCGGTCTCGAGACGCAGTCGTTCCTGCGGGTAGAGAGGCGTGAGCTTTGAGAACTCAACGCGACGCTTGGCATCTTCAACGGACAGGCCGTTAACTGTGTCCAACTTGACCAGAGCGTCAAACTTTTCGCGCTTGTTGGGGCGCTCACCTTCACGTTGCTGGCGGATAGCGCCGGTCACGGCGTCACCCTTGCGCAGGCCATTGCGCTTGACCATGTTTGCTGACACGTATACGTCGTTTGGCCCAGGCAAGTAGCCCGAGGTGCGCAAGAAGGCGTAGTTGTCGTGGACGTCCAAAATACCGCCCACGGGGATCAGCACGTCGTCGGGACGGAGGTCCTGCTCGTCGTCGCGACCGCGACGTTTCCGGTCCCGACCGCGCCCTCGGTTGCGGTTTCCGCGACGACCGTGGTTGTCGTCATCGCCGTCCCGGTTCTGACCGTTGTTATCCCGGCCGCCGTCGTTGTTTCCGTCGCGACCGTTCTTGTCGTCGTTCTTCTTGTCTCGGCCACCGTCACGACCGCCATCGTTGCGGTCGTCGTCTTTCTTGTCACGGTTGTTTTCGCGGTGGTTATCACGACCGTTCTTGTCACGGTTTCCGTCGCGACCGTTCTTGTCGCGACCGCCATCACGGCGACCATTCCTGGACCGACCGTTGTTCTCATCGTCCTGGTTGTTGTCACCGGGGTTGTTGTCACTGCTCTGGGAGTCAGATGAAGTCGCGTTTGAGTCATCGCGCCGGTGACGGCGACGAGTACGTCCTTCACCCTGAGACTTCTTCTCTTCTACATTTTCCGACGCCTGCTTAGCCGCGGGTTCTTGTGTGGTCTTGGGGGCGGAGTTGCCCGACTGCGCGGACTGAATAGCATCAATAAGCTCGCTTTTGCGCAAACGTCGGTACCCTTTTATTCCCAGTCCCGCCGCCATTTCCTGAAGTTGTGGAAGTCGCAGGGCGGTGAGGCTTCCCGAACGTACTGGTTCGGTTTGTGTGGTTTCTGACACGAAGGTTCCTTCTCCCTCGTTTGGCTGGCGCGAAGACATATGGTGATTCGCCCAGCAACGGACTGCGCACCAGGAGGTGCTACTGCAAGAGAGTATCGAAATGATACGAGAATGTTCCTTGACAACTCGGCGTAATAACCCGAGCGGAACGCTTTCACCCTACCTAACACTCAGCTGGAACACAAAACTGGCGCCCGCCGTGTCTCACACAGCACTCGTGGGCACGACGACTGCCACACCTTAAACAATTACAAAAACCCACTCAGCGAGGTGTTGACGTGACAACAACTCCGGAGTCGGCAATCGATGCCGCGATCATCCGAGACTCGTCACCGGACAAAATGTCCTCACACCGCGCAAGCAAATCCACCTCGGTCCCCAACACCGCGACCGTGGGTCCGGCACCTGAGACCACCGCGGCTAGACCAGCGTCACGTAAGGCATCAACACGGGCCAGTGACTCTGGCATCGCGCTACGCCTGTATTCCTGGTGCAACCGATCCACAGTTGCTTCAAACAACAGCGACGGGTCATTTCCGATCGCATGAACCAAAAGCCCCGCACACGCTGAGTTAGCGGCCGCATCCGAGTGAGGAACGACCTCGGGAAGCAAATCCCGTGCAACCTGCGTATCCAAACGCGTATCCGGCACGATCAACACGGCGGTGATCGACGGATGGACGGGTAAGGACGCCGAAACCGGTTGCCCATCGCCATCCACCCAACTCACGGACACGCCTCCGAAAAGGGCAGGCGCCGCATTGTCGGGGTGACCCTCAAAATGGATCGCCCACCGCAACTTGTCTTGTGCAGACGGCTTGGGTTGCTCGAAGTGTTCAGAGATCACGTCCGCAATCGAAATTCCCGCGACCACCGATGCCGCTGACGACCCCATCCCCCGCGACTGAGGAATCGCGTTGACACAGTCGAGCGTGAGCCGGTCCCCCACGTCAATTCCGCGGTCGCGCAGAATCGTCGTGGTGACGCGGTGAATGAGGTGGTCCGAGGTGGTAGGCAGTTGCCCTTCTCCCTCGCCTGAAACCTTCACGCAGTTGTTCAGATCTACGGGCTCGTCGTGGAGGACAGCGGTAATGCTGTCCGACAGGTCGAGTGCCATCCCAAAGCTGTCGTATCCGGGCCCCAGGTTGGCCGAGGTTGCGGGCGCCGAAACTTCGATCGTGAGCACGTTATGCTTCCAAACCGAGCGCAGAAGCTGCCGAAACAACATCGGCAGACACCTTGACCGGCTCGATCGAGTCCCCACCGGCCGCTTTGAGTGCCCACTGCGGGTCTTTCAGCCCGTGTCCGGTAACCGTACATACGATCGTGGATTCTGCTTGGATGTGCCCGGCTTGAGCCATTTTGAGAAGGCCAGCAATCGAGGCAGCCGATCCTGGTTCTACGAACACGCCTTCAGTCGAGCTGAGCACCCGGTGTGCTTCGAGGATCTGCTCGTCGGTAACGGAGTCGATGAGCCCGCCGGATTCGTCTCGCGCCGCTTCGGCCTGCTTCCACGACGCCGGGTTACCAATTCGGATCGCCGTCGCGATGGTTTCCGGGTTGTCGACCGGGTGACCGGCCACCAGAGGAGCTGCCCCGGCTGCCTGGAATCCCCACATGTGTGGCTGGGACTGAGCCTTACCTGCCGCCTGGTATTCCTTGTAGCCCTTCCAGTACGCCGTGATGTTTCCAGCATTTCCAACCGGAAGAATATGTACATCCGGTGCTTTACCTAACGCATCCACGATCTCGAACGACGCTGTTTTCTGTCCTTCGATGCGGTCCGGATTCACCGAATTCACCAAGTGAACCGGGTACGCTTCCGACAGCTTGCGACACAGGGTAAGGCAGTCGTCGAAGTTCCCGTCGACCTCGACCAGGGTTGCGCCATGTGCGATCGCCTGGCTCATTTTGCCCATGGCGATCTTCCCGGCTGGCACCAAAACAGCGCACGTGAGTCCAGCCTTGGTTGCGTACGCGGCAGCGGACGCCGAGGTGTTCCCGGTTGACGCGCAAATGACCGCTTGCGCTCCTTGCGCTCGGGCCTTGGTGATTGCCATGGTCATTCCGCGGTCTTTGAACGACCCCGTAGGGTTCATTCCTTCGAACTTCACGTACACGTTTGCACCTGCACGGTCCGAAAGGTGTTCAGCGAAAATCAGAGGCGTTCCGCCTTCGCCCAGACTGACCACAGGAGTGTCTGCGTCAATGTCGAGGTATTCGCGGTATTCGTTGATAACTCCCTGCCACTGGTGTGCCATGAGTGCTTCTCCTTATTGGCCTTCGATGCGCAGAACTGACTGGATTTCGCGCACTACGTCGAGCTCGTTGAGGTGCTTCACCGTTTGGGCTAACGCACTGTCAGTTGCTGAGTGTGTTGCAATGACAAGTTTGGCGCGTGAGTCGCCGTCACCCTGGTCATCGTACTGAGTCTGCTGTACCAGTTCGATAGAGACGTCCTGGTTAGCGAATACTTCAGTCACAGCTTGCAACACACCCGACCGGTCAACCACGTCCAAGGTGATCTGATAACGCGTGGTGATTTCGCCCAGCGACGCAACCGGCAACGTGGTACGTGTACGACGTTCGTACTGTCCGCGTCCGCCCAGAACTTTGCGACGAGCAACGGAAACAATGTCCCCCAAAACAGCCGATGCTGTTGGAGCACCTCCTGCCCCCTGCCCGTAGAACATGAGTTCACCTGCCGCTTCAGCTTCAACGAACACCGCGTTGAATGCACCACCCACTGACGCCAGCGGGTGTGAGTTCGGTAGAAGCGCTGGGTAGACACGAGCTGAAACCTTGCCCACGTCATCAAGTTTTTCGCAGATGCCCAGAAGTTTGATCGTGAAACCTTGTGAACGCGCAGTCTCCACCATTTCAGCGGTCACGGATGTAATACCTTCAACGTACACGTCGTCAATGGTGACCGGAGTGTGAAAGGCAAGCGAAGCTAAAATGGCAACCTTGGCTGCTGCGTCAAAACCTTCAACGTCTGCGGTTGGGTCGGCTTCCGCGTACCCTAGTTCCTGGGCCGTCTTCAACGCTTCGTCAAAGCTCCACCCTTCTGTCTCCATCTTGTCCAAGATGTAGTTGGTGGTTCCGTTCATGATTCCCATGACACGGGTGATACGGTCACCGGCGAGTGAGTCACCGACGGGTCGAATGATCGGAATCGCGCCTGCTACAGCAGCTTCGTGTTCGAGACGTACTTGAGCTCGGTCAGCGGCTTCGAACAATTCTGCAAAGTGCTTAGCCAAAAGTGCTTTGTTTGCCGTGACCACTGAGGCACCAGAGTTGAGGGCACTCAGGATCAGTTCGTGGGCTGGGTCGATCCCACCCATCAGCTCAACGACGATGTCCGCGCCTTGAATCGCATCGTTCGCGTTCGTGGTAATCAGGTCTGCTGGGATACCTGGACGTTCCTTTGACGTATCGCGAACGACGACGCCGGTCAGCTCCAGGTCATCGCCAATCCGATCACGGAGTTCATCTGGACGTTCCAGAATGCGACGAGCGACTTCCACACCAACGGTGCCCGCACCCAACAGTGCGACCTTGAGGGTCATGAGTCTCCTTTGAGTAGAGCTGGATCGAATCCAGGATCGGTTGCAAATAAATCGGAGTAGGTTTCCGGCTCCACGATCCAGTACGGATCGCGACCTTCTTCTACAGCTAAAACACCGGGCCGTGGAACCAGGTTGTAGTTCGACGAGAGCGGTTTGCAGTACGCGCCCGTATCGGGAACAGCAATCAAGTCACCCGTCGTGACATCGGACGGGAGGTACTCGTCGCGCACCACGATGTCACCGGATTCGCAGTGTTTTCCAACCACACGCACCACGGTGGGTTCAGCGTCGGAGTGTCGGGAAGCCAAAGTACACGAATAGTCTGCGTCGTACAGTGCGGTCCGCGCGTTGTCGCTCATTCCACCGTCGACAGACACATACGTGCGCACGCCCTGATCCGTGTACACGGGCTTGGTGGTACCCACCTGGTACAACGTAAAGGCCGAGGGCCCCACGATTGCACGCCCAGGTTCAAAGGACACATGTGGAAGATCCGTGTCCTCGTCTTCACACGCACGGACAACAGCGCGCGCAAGTTTGCGAGCCATGTCAGCAAAAGAACTCGGAGTGTCCTGCGACGTATACCGGATACCAAAACCGCCACCCAGATCCACCTCGGCGACAGGAGCCCCAAAATCCCGCTGCAAGGCGGCACGCAAGCGAAGCACGCGCGTTGCCGCCAAGATGAAGCCCTCAGCGTCAAAAATCTGCGAACCGATGTGTGAGTGCAAGCCAACCAGGTCCAGGTGAGGGCTCTTCAACACGTTCTTACACGCCTCGAGAGCCTGGCCACTGGACAGAGACAGGCCGAATTTCTGGTCTTCGTGCGCCGTAGCGATGAAATCGTGCGTGTGTGCTTCGACGCCCACAGTCACTCGCACCATGACAGGCGCTGTCACGCCGAATCGTTCCGCGACTCGTTCAATTCGAGGGATCTCGTCCAACGAGTCCACCACGATCCGTCCGATCCCCCACGACACTGCCATTTCCAGTTCAGCGTCCGATTTGTTGTTGCCGTGGAGACCAACCTTTTGTGGGTCGACACCTGCCGCGCGTGCAGTCAGCAACTCACCTAACGTGCATGTGTCTACGCCCAGTCCAGCCTCAACCGCCCAGCGGGCTACGGCGGTACACAGGAACGCTTTTCCTGCGTAGTATCCGCTTGCAGTCATCCCGTTCGCGGCGAATTCCTGGGCAAACGACTGGGCGAAATCACGTGCCCGCGTTTGGAAGTCATCCACGTCAAACACGAACATGGGCGATCCCCACGTGCGCGCCAGGTCAAGAACCGAATGACCGCACACTGTGAGAACACCGTCCTTCTTAACCGTGTTCTTCGACCACAGCGACGGCATGAGTTCATTGACGTCGTCTGGTTCAGGCAACCAGACAGGAGACGGACCGGCGTGCAACACACCGGAGGGGTGAGCAGGCATTACATCCTTTCAGGTGCGGAAACACCCATGAGGTCAAGACCGTTGGACAGGACGGTTGCGGTCGCTCGATCCAACATGAGGCGAGATGCGTGAACGGGCTCAACCGGGTCATCGCCCAGAGGGGTCACGCGACATGCGTCGTACCACTTGTGGAACAGTCCCGCCAGCGACTCCAGGTACCGGGCCACGCGGTGAGGCTCACGCAACTGTGCAGCCTGAGCCACTACGCGCGGGTAGTCTGCGAGCGCAGACAAAAGTGCCGCCTCGGTGGGGTCTTGCAGGGTTGCCGGGTCGAAGGAGTCCGTGGATACTCCCGCCGAGGTGGCTTTCCGTTCTACGCTCTTTGCGCGAGCGTGTGCGTACTGGACGTAGTAGACGGGGTTGTCGTTGCTGGCGGACTTGAGTACTTCAGGGTCAAGTGCCAGTGGCGAGTCGGCTGGGGTGCGCGCCAGTGAGTAGCGGACTGCGTCCGATCCGAGCCATTCCACCAAGTCGCGGAGCTCAATAATGTTGCCGGCACGCTTTGAAAGGCGCGCACCGTTCACGGAAATGAGTTGCCCGATGAGAATTTCGATATTGCGGTCGGGGTCATCGCCGGCGGTTGCGGCCAAAGCTTTGAGGCGTCCCACGTAACCGTGGTGGTCGGCTCCCAGAAGGTAGATCTTTTCGTCAAAGCCACGGTCGCGCTTGTTGAGGTAGTACGCGGCGTCAGCGGCGAAGTAGGTAGGCACCCCGTCGGACCGCACCAGAACACGGTCCTTGTCATCACCGAAGTCTGTGGTCCGGAGCCAAATGGCACCCTCGTTTTCGAAAACGTGACCCTGTTCGCGCAGACGTTCTACCGCCTCGGCAATGGCGCCGGTGTCGTGTAGCGTGCGTTCGGAGAACCACGTGTCGAAATGCACGCCAAAGGACTCCAAGGTGTCCGAAATATCTTTCAGCTGCACTTTGTACGCTTCGTCTTTGACATGGTCAAAGATCTCGTCGTCTTTTGCGTCGTTCCACTCCGGGTGGCGGCTGAGCAGTTCACGGGCGATGTCGGCAATGTACTGACCGGGGTAACCGCCTTCGGGTACATCCTTTCCACGCATGCGCGCAAGTACTGAATTGGCGAACGTGTCCATCTGGGAACCGGCGTCGTTGATGTAGTACTCGGTGGTCACCGTGGCACCGGCGGCCTTGAGAACGCGACCGATAGCGTCTCCTAGAGCCGCCCAACGTGTGTGCCCAATGTGCAGTGGCCCAGTTGGGTTAGCCGATACGAACTCCAAGTTGATGGTGGAGTTTTTGAGCGATTCTCCGCGGCCATACTCGCGACCAGCCGAAACGATGTCGGCGGCAAGCTTCCCGGCCGCGTCCGCAGCCAAGGTGATATTCAAGAAGCCAGGGCCGGCGACCTCGGCCTTGTCAATCCCGTCCACTCCACTCAAGATCTGAGCCAGGTCGGTTGCCAGTTCACGTGGCTGCAGTCCAGCCTTCTTTGCCGTCTGCAGAGCCACATTGGTTGCCCAGTCACCGTGGTCACGACTCTTGGGGCGCTCCACGACAAGTTTGGCAGGTACCTCCACGTTCGTTCCGTGCGTTTCGTTGTACGCGGAGATGGCCTGTTCAATAACGAGTTTGAGTTCTTCGGGTGTCACATCCCCTAGCCTAATCGGTGGATGTCACGCGCATGCAACTGGATGCCGTTTTATGAACAAGGTTTGCACTCAGCGACACCGGTCAGGGCTCACGGGTTGCACGGCTCACGAATTAAATGCATGAACGACGAGCTCTAAGCGCGAACGCACATGGGCCTTTTTCATGATTGAAGTGATGTGGACTTTGACCGTGCCTTCACTGATGCCTAAGAACCGCCCGATTTCGTAGTTGGACTGTCCTCGACACACAAGGAGGCCATTTCGCGACTCACGGCGACACTGCATTCAAGTCCTATGATGGCCAACCAGATTACGACATCGGTTACGTAGTTCTGGCGCAAGGCTCCGATCTGTCCACTGACGTCAACACATACGGTTCGAACGCGGGCATTTCGGACTCGTCCCGAGGTGACTGGAAAGCACCCGTAGGAACAGACCTATGCCGAACCGGAGCAACCTCGGGTGTCACATGTGGACAGGTGACTGGATACAACGCATCCGTGACCTACTCCGATGAGTATGGACAATCCGTCGCTCAGGTTTCTGGACTGGGAACCTCAACCGTATGCACAGCCTCCGGCGACTCCGGTGGCGCTTACACCTCAGGAGGTTACGCCGTAGGTATGACTTCCGGTGGACCGGCAGCACAGCGCTGTGGTTTCAACGGTGGATATGTTGACGGTCAGTCGTACTTCCAGCCCGTCACCGACGCGCTGAACTACTACGGCCTGACCTTTGGATAGGCGGAGTTCGTAGCGAAATAGACACACCCCCAGCGCTGAGGAGCTTCTCACACGAGAAGCTCCTCAGCTATGTGCGTCACGCTTTGACGGGTTTGCGCGACAGTGCGAACGCGATTACGAAGCCGAGGACCGTTACAGCACCCCAGATCCCGGTTGCTGCCCACGCAAGCCCACCAATGACCAAGGCCGGCACGAACGTAACGGCAAGAATCTCGTTTTGATTGGCAATGCCCTGTAGCGCGTATGGTTCGAGCGTGTTTGATTCCAATTTGGGGTCGACAATGCGAAGTAGGGCGATATCCTGTGGGACCGCGCCGGTTGCCCACCCGAACGAGAAGATTTGCTTTTCAAACCAGTTTTCTTGCAGAACTCGTGGTGCAATAACGAGGCCGACAAAGAGCACGACCGCCAGACCGACCGCGAAAAGAATGAGGAGTGGGACCAGGTGGTCAAGAACTACGGACGGTTTTACCGACGCAATTCCGCACAGAATCAAAACGTCAGTGACGGCACCCGAGATGCTGTTCATCGACGGCTTATCAATGAGCATCGCGCCCTTCATTTTCTGAAACAGGAAGTTCACCAAGAGCCCAAAAATAGAGGCAAGCGAGAACATCGGCACCGTCACACTTGGGAAGGTCGCCTTAAACCAGAGCTGGGCCAGGTACGCCACCGCTGAAATCGCCACCACGATTCCGCCTTGGAATGCTAGCGATTCCACACTCGATCCGGAGAAGACGTAGTGGCCAATAACGGGGCGTTCGCTGTCTTTTTCAACACACCGGTGCGCACGTCCTCGGGAATGCTGGAGAGCCTGGCAAACACTTTTGCGTGTCCGCGCTCGGCGCCAATCTTGGCGGTGATCAGCCCGCCCACGATTCCGGCGAGAAGCCCAACCGTTGCCAATGTAAATGCGAGGTCTGCAATTTCTTGTTGACCCGCCTCGCCAAATACTTGTCCGAATGCTGCCACGGTACCGAAACCGCCGGCCCATCCGGCAAACAGGACCACTCCGAATGCATCAGGTGTACCGAACACTGGGCCTAAGAGCACCAGTGTTAACAAAAGTCCAATGAAGATCTGGACCGAGTACATCAATATCGTGTACCCGAAAAATTGTCCGAGCGGGCTCCCGAATTTTTCAAGTTTAAGGTCCGCTGTCATCGCGAGGCACATAAACACGATGACCACCAGAACCGACGGATAGTCACCGAACAACTTAGAGAACGGCAGAATACCCAAACCGGACGGCCCTAAAGCCAGCCCAATGAAACCGCCGATAACCGATGACGGCACCATGAGCGCGCGCAACAGACTTACCCACGCTCGTAGACCGGCGCTGATAACCAGGAGAGCGCCGATAATTCCAGCGTCAAGAAGTAGTGTCCCGGGTGTGACTTCCATAGGCGTTATTTTTCTGTGTTGAACCGACTGGCTCGGTACGGTGTCGCGTCAAAGAGCGGCTTCGTTTCGAGCGTGAGATCCATGGCAATCTGCGCCCACGCCTGCGTTAATTTAAAGCCGTGGCCAGAAAATCCAGTTGCGATCACGGTGCGGTCACCGATTGCATCGATAATGGGGCGTCTGTCTGGCGTAAAGGCATCCATGTGAATTGAGCTTCTGAGTGGTTCAGATTCGATCCCGACTAGTAGCGACGTGATGACATTTCGCATGGTGGCAAGCTTGTCCGCCGGCACGTGGTGCGGTAGTTCTTATGGCACCGACAGAGGTTTACGGTCGACCACGGCACCCACTTTGACGGTGGCGCCGTCCAGTGTTGGGAATCCGTAAATGTGTTGCGAGCCTTTGTCGCGGATGAACCCTGGTAAGCGAGATGGGGAGAAGTCAGTACCCGGATTCGTTAAGAACCACAACAGCGGGATCGTGTCGATACGCACGATGGGAGCGAGCCACGGTAGAAGCTCCTGGGCCCACACACCGGTTGCGATGATTACCTTTCCTGCAGTTACCTCACCCTGGTCTGTATGGATTCGCACAGCCGAGGTCGTTTCGTCGATGTCTGTGACGCGAGTATGGTCGGTTATCGTCGCACCGTGGGATGTGGCTTCGTGCAGAAAAAGCTGAACGATTCGTTCTGAGCGGAGCACTCCCCCCCCAAAAAAAATCGTCAATGATGGCAACATCTCCGTCGACATTGCGGAACTGCGGGAGCACAGAAATCAGCTCGTCACTCCTCCAACTTTGTGTGTGGAATCCGGAACTGATCGACCGCCTCGGCCACCCGTTCCATCTGCAGACTGTCGCTGCGTCCAAGTGAGACTACACCGGTGGACAGAAAAACCGGTGAGTGCGAGGTGCGGTTCATCCGCAACCACGCCTCGCGGGAGTACATGAGAGCGTCGATGTATTCGGGGCCTTCGTGGTACGCAACGCGAAAAAGTCTGCTCTCACCGGCGTAACCAGCCGAGGCGTTGACTGCAGCGTTTTGTTCGATGCCCACGACAGAGTAACCAGAGCGCGCTAATCCAGCCACGATGTTTGCGCCCACAGCCCCAAGGTCGATCACCGTGAAATCGCAGAAGGTTGCCATTGCTGTCACGCCCCCCTCAATAGTGATCCATGTCACTATTGAAAAATCCCACAATAGTGGCGCAACTGACGCAGGCGGTTACTTAAAGAGCGTCACGTGGGACTGTCAACACTGAGCCGAACTCTCTGAGCAGCAAATTTTGTAATGAGGTACTGAAGCGGTTTCCCATCGATCTGAACATCAAGAGCTTCTGCCACCAACACAATCGATCCGTACGGCAACGAAAGCTCCCGAGATTCACTCTCCGTAGCATGCCGCGCAGAGATGGTGGTATGGCTCCTTAAGTAGTCATGAACCCCTAAAGCTCGAAGAGATTGAGTAACTGAACCAGTCTTCTGAAGGGTCGCGACAAAATTTGGAAAGCTTGCATGGTCAAACCATCGATCACTAAGCGAAAACGGAGAACCATCCACATAATTAACTGTTTCCACCCGCAAGGTCGGTGAACCCTCTTCAATATCAAGCTGCCGAGACACCGCAGTTGTCGCATCCTCTTTACAGCTACTGAGCACATGGCTCTTCGAAGTTGTACGGCGCCCAACACTCGCACTAAAACGAGTACGCAGACCAATACGGTGCGTATAAACCGCCTGATCGGCAACGAAGACCCCAACTCCCTGACGCGACTCAACCAACCCCTCATCTGCTAAGGCACCCAAGGCACGTCGAACTGTATGCCGGTTAACCCCAAACCGAGCCACCAAAGCGTTCTCAGACGGAAGTCGCTCCCCCTCGGAATAAACTCCGCTCAAAATTTCTGAACGCAACTCTTCTGCTATCAACCGCCAAACGGCGTATCCAGCAGCTGACATTGATGAAGAAGCACTCGCCATTGTGTTCACCCCTTACGCGCTCCGCCCACATGTATGGTCTACCCCTATTTCACACCACCGCCAAGTGTTTACCGTCTATTGGTAGAAATGCCACCGTCGGTTTCACTCAGTGTTCACTTACCCACCTGAACCTTTACTTGTATAGACAAGTAGACGAGTTCAGGAGAATCAATGAACCGGTCCCCTAACGAATACGGCGAGTTATGGCGCAGATCCTCTCGTGTACTAGCAAATACAGAAGTTTCCACGATCGAGAAGCATTGGAGCGCGTGGGAATCTCGTTGCGAGGTGGAACAGCTCCGTAGCCCCGAAGTGGGCATGGTGATGGTTCAAGGTCGTGCAGGTGGTGTGGGCGATCGCTTCAATTTAGGAGAAGCTACCGTTTCCCGCGCTACGGTCGCCGTAGCTCTTGACGGTCACAGCAAGACAGTGGGGAACGCGTACGTCCTAGGCAGTGATGTACGTCATGCAGAGCTCATCGCGATCTTCAACGCTTTGCTCGTTGGCGAAGGTCAGCACCGCGTGCTCAGTGAGGTCGTTGAACCTCTCGAAAGGGACCTCGCCAAGAAAAACGCAGAAAAACACGCAACAGCTCAAAGCACCTTAGTGGAGTTCTTCACTGTGGCACGCGAAAGCCAGTTTGAGGACGAAGAGGACTAATGAACATGGATACACAAGCATACGTGCCTGGGTTCGCCCGTGCAGTACAGAACAGCCAAAGTATATTCCGCATCATTCTTGAAGCGATGTCGAGGCCTCTGCTGGTTCAGCAGCTTTCCGATGAACTGATAAGCCAGATCATTCCACCTGCAGAATTATCGCCAACGATGTGCGCCTCACTTCTTACTCTCTGCGACGAGAACACGCCGGTGTGGCTTGACAGCCAGCTCTCGGCGTCCGTGTCACAGTGGCTGACGATCCAAACTGGAGCACCAGTAACTGACCGCCTCGAGGATGCTGACTTCGTTGTTGTTTTCGACCAAAACTCCTTTCCTGGGTTATCGGCGTGCAAACTAGGCAGTGACGAGGAACCACACAAGTCCGCGACGCTCCTCCTCCATGTCGAGAACAACTGCCCCACGGCCTTCTACACGGTGAGCGGTCCAGGAGTGAATGGTGATTTTCTGTGGGATAACAACACAGTGCGGGATCACATCATCGAAGACCGCGCTTCACTTATGTCGCAATTTCCGCGAGGTGTAGACATTCTCCTCGCCGGCGAATCCACCATTCAGGGATTGCCACGAACTACTGCCCTCACGCTTGCAGACAACCGCGATCGGAGTAAAACCTAATGTACGTTGCTGTTAAAGGTGGCGAGCGCGCAATAGCGAATGCACACGCGCTCTTGGACATGAGGTCCCAGGGACTATCCACCCCTGTTGCCACGGAACAAATCAAAGAACAACTGTCTCACCTCGTATCTCGTGTAATGGCAGAGGGCTCCCTCTACGATGAAGATCTCGCCTCAATGGCGCTACTTCAAGCACAAGGAGATGTTCTCGAAGCAGTCACACTCATTCGTTCTTACCGCACCACTCTTCCGCGCTATGGCAACTCCATAGCAATCGAAACTGACCAGTTGCCACCTGAACGACGTGTTTCGGCAACATTTAAGGACTTGCCTGGAGGTCAGCAACTAGGTGCGACGTTCGACTATACGCACCGTCTTCTGCGAGAAGATCTTGGCTCTGCGGAAGCCCCCGAACGTGTCTACGTAGAACGCGAATACCCACGCATCACAGACATCTTGGGTACTGATTCGCTGATCGAACCGGAGGTACCAGAAGACTGGAGCGACCCGGACCCCGCCGACTTGACACGTGAACCAACTGTTTTCCCTATGACGCGGCCCGAACGGCTTCAGGCGCTGACCCGTGGAGATGAGGGATTTCTGTTAAGCCTCGGTTATTCAACACAGCGCGGTTTCGGCCGAACGCACCCGTTTGCGGGTGAAATACGCGTGGGCGAAGTCGAGGTCGAATTCGAAGCGCCGGAAATCGGCTTTCCACTACCTATCGGTCGCCTCGAAGTGACCGAGTGCCAGATGGTAAACCAGTTTGTCGGTGATGACAACACCCCACCGCAGTTTACTCGTGGCTACGGCTTGGTGTTTGGCCGATCTGAGCGCAAAGCGATGTCAATGTCGCTTATCGACCGTGCACTTCGTGCAGACGAATTTGGAGAACGCCGCGTATCACCAGCGCAAGATGAAGAGTTCGTCATCAGTCACGCCGACAACGTCCAAGCTACTGGGTTTGTCGAGCACCTCAAGCTCCCCCACTATGTGGACTTCCAGGCCGAACTCGGCCTCCTTCGGGCGTTGCGGAAACAGAGTAAAAACAGCGACGCAGATAGTTCTTCAGACACCACAAACCAAGGAACTGACATCAATGGTTGAAACACGGATTCACTACAACACTGGATATCTGGATGAGCAGACAAAACGAGTCGTGCGCAGATCCCTACTCAAAGGAGTCGCGATTCCAGGATTTCAAGTTCCTTTTGCATCGCGTGAAGTCCCCATGCCACGTGGCTGGGGAACAGGTGGTGTACAGGTTACGGCCGCGATCATCGGCTCAGCTGACACCCTCAAGGTTATTGACCAAGGAGCCGATGACACAACCAACGCAGTTTCGATTCGGCAGTTCTTTGAAAAGGTTGCCGACGCGTCCACAACGACTCACACCGAAGAAGCCAGCATCATCCAAACCCGCCACAGGATTCCTGAAAAGCCCTTAGTCAAAGGGCAAATCATGGTGTATCAAGTTCCGATCCCCGAACCTCTCCGCTTTCTGGAACCACGGGAAACGGAGACAAAACGACTCCACGCACTGGAAGAATATGGGCTGATGTACGTCAAACTGTATGAAGACATTCAGCGGTACGGTCATTTTTCGACAACTTATGACTACCCGGTTCTGGTCAACAGTCGCTATGTAATGGCTCCCTCGCCGATCCCAAGCTTCGATAATCCCAAGCTTCATCAGAGTTCAGCACTACACCTCTTTGGTGCCGGTCGCGAAAAGCGCATTTACGCCGTGCCACCCTACACAGATGTAGAGAGCTTGGGGTTTGAAGACTATCCATTTGAGCCTCAGACCTTTGATACTCCATGTGAAGTGTGCCGCTCCACCGGTGTGTATCTCGACGAAATTGTCACGGACAACGACGGAACGGTTATGTATGCCTGCTCGGACACCGATTACTGCGAATCCGTAGTAGCAGCGTCCACCGGCAACTCGCCTGACTCAACATCGGGAGACCACTGAAATGAAATTACAAGACACAGACGCGAAGCCTCTGCTCGAAGTAAAGAGTGCAAGCCACCTGTACGGTTCTCACTACGGTTGTCGCAACGTCAGTTTTGATCTGTGGCCGGGAGAAATTGTCTCGATTGTTGGTGAGTCAGGTTCGGGAAAGTCCACGCTCTTGGGGATGCTGAGCCAGAAACTTTCTATCGACGAGGGATCAATCCTTTACCGCACACGGGGTTCGCTGGACAAGGACCACGAGCTCGACCTCAGCGAACTCTCCGAAAAAGATATTCGACGCTTGTGGCGAACCGAATGGGGGTTTGTCCATCAAGACGCGACTAACGGTCTCCGGATGTATGTAAGTGCGGGAGCAAACATTGGCGAACCCTTGATGTCCAATGGCGAGCGTCGATTTTCCGTTGTTAACAGCGCAGCCAGCGAATGGCTTAAAAAAGTAGAAATTCCTCAATCGCGGATCTGCGACTCACCAGATATTTTTTCAGGGGGAATGCGGCAGCGACTACAGATCGCCAGAAACCTTGTCTATCAACCTCGGCTGGTTTTTATGGACGAACCCACGAGTGGTCTTGACGTCTCGGTGCAAGCCCGCCTCTTGGACCTCATCAGGCAACTGGTGGCCGAACTCAACGTCGCGATGCTGCTCGTCACGCACGATCTCGCTGTGGCCCGGCTCATTTCGCACCGGACAATCGTCATGAAAGACGGACAGGTCATCGAATCTGGCTTGACCGACAGGGTCCTCGAAGACCCGCAAGCTCCGTACACACAGCTCCTCGTATCCTCTATTCTGCAAGGTTGATTCGCACCATGAAAGACACCACTGTATTGAGCGTCAACGACGTCAGCAAGACGTTTACGCTTCATTTGCAAGGCTCGCTTGAGCTTCCTGTGTTGAAAGACGTTAACTTTTCCGTTGATCAAGGAACATGTGTCGTGCTCGGTGGAGATTCCGGGGCAGGCAAGAGCTCAGTAATGAAAATGGTATATGGCAGCTACAAAGCTGATTCTGGCTCGATTCGTGTGCACAGTGACGAAGATACTGTGGACCTCGTTCAAGCATCAGCGCGCACCATTTTGTCCGTGCGACGCAACTTCATGGGATATGTCAGCCAGTTTCTGCGAGTTGTTCCCCGTGTATCAACCTTGGACATCGTTGCTGAACCGCTCATTACTGAGGGACACGAACCTGAGGTGGCCCACGACACCGCTCGGGAGCTGCTTTCACGGTTGTCAGTGCCTGAACGTATGTTGTCTATTCCTCCAGCAACGTTTTCGGGTGGCGAACAACAGCGTGTGAACATCGCGCGTGGCTTCGCTTCTCAGCGTCCACTCCTCCTCTTGGACGAACCAACGGCATCCCTCGACGCGAAAAATCGAGATGTCGTCGTCGAAATGATCCGGGAGCGTCAAGAGACCGGTACCGCAATCCTGGGGATCTTCCACGACCAATATGTTCGTGATGCCGTAGCGGATTTCACTTTGGATGTTTCAGCTTTCTCAGCTAACGCGCCCCGGGAGTACCAGTAATGCGTTACGCAATCTACGCAGTTCCTGGCGCCTCGCCGGAAAACGATTCGCAAGACGCTCGACGTCTTTTCGAAACGGCTTCCGCGTGGTTTGCTGATCCACAGTTCGAACCTTTCGTTCAAAAGGCCGCACGATACGGATTTCACGCAACTTTGAAAGCTCCGTTCCGGCTCGCAGAAAATGTGGACGAAGCGCAACTCTTAGACGAAGTGGATTCGTTCTGCAAGACCACTCAGCCAGTGGTGATTCCTCAGCTTTCGCTCGCAACGATTGGACGTACGGAGAAGTTCTATGCGCTCGTTCCCGGGGACCCCAACCGGATAGGCGAGGTCAATGATTTTGCTGCTCGAGTGGTCAAAACATTCGATAAGTTCCGAGCTCCGCTCAGACATGACGAATGGCTCAAACGTAAACCCAACGAACTAACTGATCACCAGAAGTATCTCTTGAACGAATGGGGCTATCCCTGGGTATTTGACCAGTTCAAACTGCATTTCACACTCACCGACTCCGTGTCCGAAACACATAGCAACGCACTGAAACGAGAAGTTGCTCAACGGTTTTCGTGCTTTCAAGGTTCAGACATTGAGCTTCGCACACTCGCTGTGTGTGTGGAACCGGTACCTAGAGAACCCTTTCGCGTTTCGTCGATTCACTCGCTCTCATCTGGCAACGCTCTCAACAAGCAAATGAACAGGTAGCAACCATGTCTCTCGTACTCAATAACGCTCAGATTGCGCTTCCCACCGGTGACATTACTGGGTCAGTAACCGTCGAAAACGGCGCTATCGCGGATATTTCAGAAGACCCGCGCCTCAACGTCACGGGTTTTGAACACCACGATTTCAACGGCGATTACCTCATCCCCGGGCTGGTTGAACTGCACACAGACCAAATTGAAACGCACTACCAGCCACGTCCAAAACGATTCTGGGACCCAATTCCTGCAGTCCTAGCCCACGATGCACAAATGGCGGCCTCAGGCATAACAACAGTATTTGATGCTATTCGGATAGGTACCGGCCCCACTGACGGCAACTCAATGGCTCGTAGCGCTCACAAACTTATTGAAGCCGTAGAGCACGCTGCGGGTGCGGACTTGTTGAGAGCTGAGCACTTCATCCACCTTAGGTGCGAAGTGTCAACAGCAGACGTCGTTGATATGTTCGATCAGCTTGCTGATCACGAGCTGATTCGTTTGGTTTCTCTCATGGACCACACACCTGGTCAACGCCAATACGAAAACATCGAAGCGTTCAAAACATACATGCTGGGCAAAGGCCGTCTGACCGAGGGCGAGTTCGATGAGCATGTCCAAAAGCTCTACGCGCTGGCCGAAAAGTACTCCGACCTCAATCGCAAGCTACTTGCGGAGCGCGCCAACGCGAAGAATCTCACAAAGGCAGCACATGACGATGCCACCTCGGCACATGCAGACGAGTCTGCCAGTCTCAACGTTGCAATATCAGAGTTTCCCACCACTGTCGAAGCTGCACACGCTGCCCGAGGTCACGGACAACAGGTTCTGATGGGCGCACCGAACATTGTCCGTGGTGGCTCGCACTCGGGAAATGTGGCTGCGATTGATCTTCTACACGAAGGACTCCTCAACATTTTGTCGAGCGACTATGTACCCGCCAGCCCGCTCCAGGCAATGTTTGCGCTTGTTGCACAGGGACATCTGTCAGTGTCTGAAGCCTCAGCACTGGTGAGTAGTAATCCCGCGCGTGCCGTCGGCCTCGAAGACAGAGGTGTAATCGCGCCGGGGTACCGAGCAGATGTCGTTCGTGTCCATGTCCACACCGGTACCCCAGAGACGCACCAACCTGCGCACCTGCCTATTCCGGTGGTGCGAAGTGTGTGGCGTTCCGGAAAGCGAGTCGTATAGCTATGACACGTTCACGCACAGGCGTTTTCGTCGCAGTCGTCGGACCTTCAGGCACTGGAAAGGACTCCATCATTGATGGTGTTCAACGCGTACTGGCGTCGACCCACGCAGAAATCGCCGATGACTTTATCTTTACCCGCCGATATATAACTCGTCCTAAAGGAAACGGAGAAGATCACGTAGAAATATCTCACGACGACTATTTACAGAAGAAAAAAGACGGAAAGTTTTCACTTACGTGGGAGGCCCACGGCCTGTCCTATGCGCTTCCCTGTGAACTTATCGACTACGTGAAACACGGAAAAATCGTAGTAGCCAATATCTCTCGTGGGGTTTTGAAAGAACTGCCGGACGTGTTTGGGAACTCATTAACGGTCAAAGTCACTACCGATGAAAGCGTCCGCCTCGAGCGTCTCTTGAAGAGAGGGCGTGAAGAGGCTGACGACGTTCGCAAGCGCCTTGGCAGGGACGACCCAGCCCCGGAAGCCGACACAGACCTCGTGATTGAAAATAATGGTTCGCTTGATGATGCGATTAGCACGATGTCCAGGTTTCTCCTCGATATAGACGAATCACACTGACCCCCTATCAGCACCACCCCCAACTAGATCCACTTAAAGCACAGCATCAGAGTTTTCCTCATGTTGAAGGAGCCCTTCATGTTTCTTTCCACCATCAAGAAAGTAATCCTTTCCGTAATCGGGGCCACGCTAGCACTGACTCTCGCAGCGTGCGGTGGCTCATCGAACGAAAAGAAGAACCCTGAGTGGCCTGACACGATTACCTTTGCTTCTATTCCTTCAGAGTCGTCAACCACACTGGCCAAGAGTTTCGAGACCACGGTCAAAATGCTTGAAAAAGAGCTCGGTCTCAAAGTCGAGGTTCAGGAAGTAACAAGCTATGCGGCGGTTATCGAAGCTCTCCGCGCCGGCCAAGTCGGAATTGGGGCTCTTGGACCGTTTTCGTATGTGGTAGCTGCAGACGGTGACGCGGGAGTCAAACCCGTTGGGGCAGTTGCGGAATCGCCCGATGCCAAGCCTAGCTACACCTCACTCGGAATTACAAAGGCAGACAGCCAGATCGCCTCGTTGAAAGACTTCAAAGGCAAGAAGATCTGCTTCGTTGACCCAACCTCAACGTCTGGATTCCTCTTCCCATCCGCAGGCTTGTTACAAGAAGGCATTGACCCGGACTCTAAGGACATTACAAAAGTGATGGCTGGTGGACACGATTCATCTGCATTGTCGGTTGCCGACGGAACTTGCAACGCCGGGTTCGTTTCCGACCCGACAATGAAGACGCTCATTGAAAAGGGTCAGATCGATAAGAATGCAGTTAAGACTGTATGGACTTCAGAAGAAATTCCCGGATCTCCCGTGGTCGTAAGTACGCAGTTGCCGGATGACTTGCAAGAAGAAGTCACCCGTGTATTCCGTGAAAAGATCAATAAACCAGCCATGGTGGAAGATGGCATCTGTGACTCAGAGGAAAACTGTGTGTTGCCTGAAGAAGGCGCTTACGGATATGTGCCGGTTGAAGACAACTTGTATGACGGAATCCGCAAGGTGTGCGACATCACCCAGTCTGAAAGTTGTGTTAAATAGCGGTTAACTACCGTCTCATATGTTCCCACCGCTTTGCGGTGGGAACATATATCTAGCTTTGACTCGTAAAACCCTCAGGTAAACATAGCCGAAAGGTGAGACCGTGCCACGTCATTCTGCCACCCACACTGCGTCTGCTGATCATCCTCGCAGCGAGAGCAATTCTGTTCTAGTTCGCTTCGATCATGTCACCAAAAAGTGGGGTGACGTGACTGCCCTCGACAACGTTTCAGTGGAATTCTTACCTGGCGAAATGAATGTCTTGCTGGGCCTTTCAGGATCAGGAAAATCCACGCTCCTACAACATATCAACGGATTCCAGAAGCCCACCTCTGGTTCTGTCCAAACGCTAGGCGTATCTGTCAAAGACGCATCTCGCCGCTGCCTTAGAGAGTTGCGCTCTAGCGTGGGCATGATTTTCCAGCACTTTCATTTGGTCGGATCGATGAGTGTTCTCGAAAACGTCTGTACCGGGGCGCTCGCGTCCCTACGAGGACCGCGGTTGGGCTTGTTTAGTTACCCCCGCGCAGTTAAAGAGGATGCTATGCATCGTCTAGCACGCGTTGGTCTGGCTGATAAGGCATTCCAACGAGCAGACAAGTTATCAGGTGGACAACAGCAACGGGTTGCAATCGCAAGATCACTTATCCAGCAACCCACTATTCTTTTGGCCGATGAGCCGGTAGCCTCACTCGACCCGATTTCCTCAGTAGAAGTCATGGAACTCCTACGCGGAATATGTGAAGAATACGGAATCACCCTTGTATGTAGTTTGCACCAAATAGATCTAGCGAAAGAGTACGGAGACCACATTTTTGGGTTAAATTCCGGCCGGATCGTCATGAACGAAAATTGCTCATCGATCTCTCGTGAAGACTTACTCAGTGTTTACCAGGGATCAGGCGCACAACGCACACGGTCGAATTAGTGTAGGCGGCAACACAATGGCACAAAGCTCTGTTCTTGTAAATCAACCTACTGTCTCTGTGAACCGGCGGCGCATCAGTCTTACGAAAGTCAACGAATATGTGGCTAAGACAGTCTTGGTTCTACTCGCAGTCGCCGCGGTGTGGTCGCTCGTTGATTTAGGTTTTACACCATCAAAGCTTTTCACCGGTTTTGAGAAATCAGTAGATTTCGTCAAGCGAATGTTCCCTCTGGACTTTCCACCCGTGGGGGAAATCTTTGCGCTCACCGTTCAGACTCTCGCATACGCTGCCGCAGCAACTGTTCTCGCGGTAATCATTAGTCTTCCGGTAGCTTTTCTTTCAGCTAAGACTACGGCGCTCGGCGAGACAAGCTCATTACTGGCTCGTGGATTTATTGTGCTGATGCGGGCAATTCCAGATCTTGTCTTTGCCATTGTCTTCTTCCGTATTTTTGGCCTCGGTTCCCTCCCTGGCGTACTGGCCATGGGCTTGCACTCGATCGGAATGATCGGCAAGTTGTACGCAGATTCAATTGAAGACCTAGACCAAGGGCCGCTGACATCTTTGCGTTCTACAGGAGCCCAGCGCTATCAGCAAGTAATTGCAGGAGTATTACCGCAGCTGATGCCACAGGTCGTTGCTACTGCGCTACACCGGTTTGACATCAATATTAGAGCCTCAGTTCTTCTGGGTTTCGTAGGCGTTGGCGGATTGGGCTACGCCCTTTCTGAAGCTCTTTCAACAATGACCTATCAGCGTGGCATGGCCCTGGCCCTAGTCGTCTTAGTTCTGTGTCTCGTTATCGAGCTTATTTCGGGGTCAATTCGCCTTGCACTGCTCGGGCGACAAGAACTGCCTAAAGGCTTGCAAAAGATTTTCGCTAAACGGTCGGACACGACAAAGAACAATCACGACTCGCACTCGCCACAGGTGCTATCTTCAGGTCGAATTCGTGTCTCGCCCAGGTGGGACAGCGCGAGAATCTCGCGCTTTCTATCTGTGGTCCTCGTCCTCCTGATAGTTGTAGGGTCGTGGACCTATGTTGAGGCGACTCCGTCGCGAGTGGTTGAAGGTCTCTTAAACATCCCGAATACGGCCGGCCATTTCTTCCCACCTTCGGACGGAGGAATTGGTGAGACTTTCGCCGAAGCGATGCTTGTTACAGTTCAGATCGGGCTTGCGTCCACGCTGATTGGTGTGGCCTTAGCTATCCCGATCGGGTCGTTGGCCGCCCAAAACACCAGCCCCAGTCCGCAGATCGCAGCAATTTTCCGCACACTGATTGTGATTATTAGAGCCCTTCCCGAGTTGATTCTCGCGATCGTGCTTATCGTCATGATGGGTCTTGGCCCGGTTCCAGGAACTATCGCTCTTGGTATCGGCTCTGTAGGTCTCCTGGGCAAGTTGGTGGCCGATTCGCTGGAAGAAACCGACACACGTGTGCAAAATGCTACAAGAGCCTGTGGGGCCGGAGAGTTTCAAATATATGTAGCGTCTGCATTTCGCCAGGCTATGCCAGCCTTTGTTGCTCACATTCTTTACCAGCTTGACCACAACATCCGATCTGCAACCCTTTTAGGGATCGTGGGCGCGGGCGGGATTGGTTACTACCTGCTTGAAGCGAACCGAGTGTTGCAGTTTGATGTTGTCAGCTACATCGTGATCATCATATTGGTCACGGTGCTGGTCCTAGAACTTATCTCTGTCTGGATTCGGCGAACGATACGTTGAAGAACTATTGGCTACACGTCGAGCCTGGGACTGATTATTCCAGGCTCGACGCAGTGATAAAGCGGGTGTTCAACACATGCTCGCGTTTCGCTACCCTTACACTATGTCACATCCACCACACCGCCCTATTGGAAACCTTCAAGGAGTAGACGCTCAGTGGGCGTGGTCAGTTGTTCACCGGCTCAATCACAACGGGGTGGATCACCTCACTGTGAACCGAACCGTGGAGTACCTTCACTACGTCGTCGGGTCGTCAGGACGCGCTCCCCTGTCACAGACTCTGGGCGACCCCTACCGCTTTGCCGACGTGGTCACGAGGAATCCTGAAGCTGTCTTTACCGCTTCGGAAAGTGAAGCGCTCAAAAATGAGTCAGTCATGTCTTTGGGAAAGCGCATTGGTAATCCCGTTCACCTCGGTGGAATCGCCTTGGTGTTTGTGTTGTTGCTGGGTTTCTGGACTGGCGCACTCACCGGGCTGATGTTCCGTGAGGGCACTGAGTCAACCCCGCTGACAGCAGGTTTTTTGCTGACTATTGCAGCGTTTGCCACGTTCTTTGCTGTCATACTTGCTGCTCCAGCCCGCTGGACGCTCGCGCGCCCTATCCTCAGCATTTTTGGGTGGGTCCTGTTCTTCGTCGTCGTGATTGCGGTCGGCGTGCTGTGGGCGCAGCCGATTTTGATGTTGCCACGCATGTGTGTCGCATTGGCCACTGTGATGTTCTCCGTTGGAGGCGCTGTCACAGCGTGGGTTCTGGCCGCCCGGGCAAAACGCAAGGGGTCCCACAACAAATCGATCGTTGGGCACTTGCGGTTCTTGGGTTTCTTTACCTTGATTGGCACGTGGGCAATAGCTCTGATCACATACTTCGATATCGACTTAACGAAGTACAGCTAGTGTCTTTTCCACGATCAACGTGCGTGGATTCAATGGTGCCCGCGACAGTGTCCTGCGTCAGGACATAGTTGACACCAACACCCAGCGGTTTTGTCCAAGACAGTTGACACATCAGTCAGGACATCGTTGACACTTCCACCCCACTCCCGCACCAGTGGTGATAGTTGACACATCAGTCGCGACATCGTTGACACATCCAGCCAGCGACAATGAGCCATGAGCTACAACAACCCCAACCTCGCCATCGGCCGCGCCCACACAGGCACACGCGCACTCACCGTCATCACCGGCAACCACGCACTAACAACCAACACAGAAACCGGAGAAATCATCGCCGAACACAACATCGACACAAGCAAGAACACCCACCCCACCCAAACACAAACGCCACAAAGCTAGAACAACGCTCTAACCCTGCGGCGTAAAGTGTCAACCATGTCGCGACTGACAATGTCAACTATGTCCCGACTGATCACATCCGTGGCGGTGCTCAAGGACCGCATCAGCGCGACGCTCGAGCAGGACGACTTCACTGACTTCGAGTCCTTTGCTCGGGCGGCGCGGGCCAACGGTGTGGACGCCGAGGAGCGCGGCAAGGGTGTCAGCTATGCGATGCTCCGTCTCGGTTTCGACGGGGCGGACTACATGCCCATCGCGACGTCGGACAAGCGCCGGGCCTCCAAGCTCGGGCGTGACTTCGAGAAGACCGCGATCGAGGCTGCGATCGAGCGCAACATCGAGGCCGAGAAGCAGCGCGCCAAGGCTCCCAAGGTGCCCGAGCGCGAGTTGCCGGTCGACCCGGTCGCGTCCCGGCTGGACGCGATCATGGCCGACGCGCCGGCGCATGAGGCTGCGCTTGATGATGTCATGCTGTGGGAGCCGAAGTCTCCCGCAGCGCAGGGGGCTCAGGTCGAGGACGAGGACCTCGAGGTCGCACCGCGCCGTCGGCGCCGGGCGACGACCGACGAGGACCGTGACCGCGACGAGACGGCCCCGACGGTCACGGGGCCCGTGCAGTCCCCGCAGACGGCCCAGGAGCCCCTCGAGCACAAGAAGATCGACGGTTTCTACGGGATCGACAAGACGGGCCTCGAGCTCATCGCGCGGCAGAGAGCGAAGCAGCCCTCGATGGTGGACTTCCAGCTGCGGGCAGGCACCCATGCGGCCTACGGCCAGCACGGCCTCAGCCTCCACCAGGCAACGAGTCCGTCGGGCAAGAAGCACGGCTTCATCCAGATCAGTCGACAGAAGGTTGCCGAGCTCGAGCAGGCCGCTGGCGACAACTACGTCGACATCAAGGGCGATCGTGTCTCCGGTGTGGTCGCAGATGTCACCTACAACGAGAAGCGGGGCCCGTGGCTGCCGAGCCGCTTCGGCAAGTCGAAGCTCGAGCCGGTCATGCAGGACACGATGCGTCAGCAGGCCGAGGCGCAGCGCGAGGCGCGCGAGCAGGGGCTCTTGTCCCGGTCGCGCCGGGCCAAGCTCGACATGCAGGCCCGTGAACAGACCATCGAGATCTCCCGTTACCACGATCGTGGCTACGGGCTGGGCGACTAGGAGAGGGGGTGATGGACATGGCACTGGGTCCGATCGAGATCGCCGACATGCGCGATCGCGCCCGTCAGGTGCTGCACGAGGCCGATGATGCCGAGGCCGAGGCGCGTCGTCATGAGGACGAGGCGCGCAGGATCACCGGCAGGGTCCGATGATGGAGACGACGGAATAGCCCCGGCCAGGGCCGGCCGGGGCTATCGGTGAAGAGGGAGAGATCCATGCTCGGCAGGTGCGCTGGGCCGTTCGTGATCTTGGGTCAGGTGAGTTCGGTGATGAGGTCGCGGATGCGGGATCCGATCTCGTTATGGATGGGGTGCACAGCGTCGAGCCCAAGTCCTGCGGGGTTGTTCACCTGCCAGTCCTCGTAGCGTTTGCCGGGGAAGATCGGGCAGGTGTCGTCACATCTCGTCGTGCTCACTGCAGCTGAGGTCTGCGCGGTATCGGTGGCGAGCAGCGTGGCATGGTCGAAGGGTTGGATTGCGCACACGGCGAGGGCCTCGCCAGTGGCGGGGCCCTCGTGGCTGTTCCTATGACACAGCTTCGAAGTTCCGTGGGAAGGATCAGCCTTCTGTGTTGGCGTCCTGGCAGCAGCTCATGCCTGTCTGCTGAGGTGCTTCAGTGTTGGTGTTCTGCTGCTTATCGGCTTCGTCGGCCGGGATGATCTCGACGTTGCAGCAGTCCGACTGCTCGTTCTTCGAGCGTCCGGTGAACAGGTCCTTCAGTCCCATGGTGGTTCCTTTCCTGTGGTGGGTTTACAGGGACAGTTGTCGGGATCAGGCTGTGATCGTGAGGATGTAGCCGCCGGCGATCGCGACGGCCAGGATGGTGACGACGAATGTCACGAGAAGCCGTGGCTTGAAGACCGCCGTGAGCATCGAGACCTCTGGCGGGGAGGCCCCGGCCCCGCCGATCATCAGGGCGAAGATCGGGCCGAGGGCCACACCGACGGACTGGAGGGCCAGCCCGATCGGGAGCATGGTCTCCAAGCGGATGTAAAGTGGGATGCCGATGATCGCCGCGAGGGGCACCGCCCACCAGATGTTGGCTCCGGCGAAGGCGGTCAGCTGATCCTCGGGGACGAACTCGTAGATCGCGGCTCCGATCGCCACGCCGATGAGCATGGGCACAAGCAGGGGGCGCAGATCGGTCCAGGCTTGGCGGAGCGCTCCGGGCATCTCGCCGCGCATTCCTTTCCACGGCTCGGGCGTCTTCTCGCCCTGCACGCGCACGCGCTTGAGCGCCTTCTCCAGGCCCAGGCCGCGCCATACCCACGGGGCGAGCAGTGAGACGGCCAGGGTGAAGAGCGTGAAGACGATGGCGGTCGTCCACCCGAAGATGATTCCGATGCTGCCGACGATGATCGGGTTGAGCAGCGGTGAGGCGATGAGGTATGTCATCGCTGTCTGGAAGGCGACCCCGGCGTTGAGCATTCCGACCAGCATCGGCAGTGTCGAGCAGGAGCAGAATGGAGTCACCGCCCCCAAAAGTAGTCCCTTGATGGGTCCGGGGACTTTCCCGCTGCTCATCCAGTCGCGCATCTTCTCCGGGCCGAATCGCCGGTTGATCAGCGCGACGGCGGTCGAGACGACGAGGAACAGGGCCAGCAGCTCGCCCAGCAGCAGTGCGAAGGTGCCGAGCGTGTCAGTCAGCATCGGTCACCACACTGCGCGCCGGGATCTCGGCCTCGGTGCAGCAGGCTCGCTGTCCGGCGGGAGTCAGGGTGGCAAGGTGGGCCAGCCATTGAACTGGGGCGGCCAACTGTTCGCAGCAGATCGAGATGAGGTTCGACCGGCCCTGCGGGGCCACTTCGATCAGTTCCGCTTTGAGCAGGGCGGAGACGTGGTGGCTGACCAGTGCCTGGCTGAGGCCGGTGGCCTCCTGCAGCTGCTTGTTCGTCTTGGCGCCATCGGCGAGGCACAGCACGATTGTCAGACGGTTCTCGTCGGCCAGAGCCGAGAGGGTGGGGGCCAGGTAGGTGGCGCGTTCTTTGGCCGAGAGGTCCGAGGCCACGGCCGGAATTTGTATCGGTGAAGACATGCCCCCACACTAACAAGCGACTGCTTATGACACAAGCGACGGCTTATCTATTGTGGGGGTGACGCCGCGGGGAGATGGCTGGTGATGTCATGGACTGCGTCCTTGGCCGTCCTGCCCGTCCCGATCAGGGTGGCTGAGGCGAAGCCGGTCCAATCCCCGTACCCGAGCAGATGCAGGCGGGGCTCGTCGGCGGAGCGTGTGCCGATGGTCTTGGGCACGCCGTTCTCGCGCCTCAGGCCCAGGGAGGCGAGATGGTTCAGGGCGGGACGGAAACCGGTGCACCAGATGATCGCGTCGTAGGGATCCATGGTGCCGTCGCTCCAGGCCGCTCCCTCGGCGGTGAGCCGGTCGAACAGGGGGCGGGGACGCAGCACGCCGCGGTCGCGGGCAGCACGGACACTGGGGACCATGACGATGTCGCCTAGACCGGAGACGCCATCGGCATGTGTTCCCGCCTTCCGGGCGGCTTCTTCTCGGGTGGCGGTGTCGAAGAGCACGCGGCCATCGACATCATCGGGCATGAACCGGGGCGGGTGTCGGGTCGCCCAGGTCGTCTCCGCGATGGTGGAGACCTCGGCGACGATCTGCGCGGCGGAATTGCCGGCACCGACGACCAGCACCCGCTGGCCGCGGAATCGCTCCGGGACGGAGTAGTCGACCGTGTGTAGCTGCTCGCCCGCGAACTCGGCCATGCCCGGATAGGCGGGCATGAAGGGGGTTTCCCAGGTGCCGGTAGCACTGATGACAAACGCGGCGTGCCAGGTGCCCCGGTCGGTCTCAACGCTGAGCCCGCGGCTGTGGGCGCGGACGTCGCTGACCTGGACGGGCCGGTGCACGGGCAGCTCGTAGCGCTGTTCGTAGTCGTGCAGGTACTCGACGACGTGACCGGCGGTGGGGAACCTCTCGCCCCGCTGGCGCGGCATCGGCCAGCCCGGCAGCGGGCTGTACTCGGCCGGGGAGAACAGTCGCAGCGAGTCCCAGCCATGACGCCAGGCGCCGCCTGCACGGTCCTGCCGGTCGAGGATCACGAAGTTCAGCCCCGCCCGGCGCAGATAGTAGCCGGCGGCCAGGCCCGCTTGGCCACCGCCGATCACAACGACGTCGGCATGCTCACTCATCGGTCTCCTGAGGACCGAGCAGTTCGGCGATGAGGATGCGGACGCGGGTCTCGATCTCGTTCCGGATAGTGCGCACTTCCTGGAGCCCAAGCCCTGCGGGGTCGTCGAGCTGCCAGTCCTCGTAGCGCTTGCCGGGGAGAAACGGGCAGGTATCGCCGCACCCCATCGTGATGACCACATCAGCGGTCTGCACCGCGTCGGGGGTCAGCAGCTTCGGACGCTCGGCCGTGATGTCGATGCCGACCTCGCGCATGGCCTCGACCACGGCCAGGTTGAGCTGGTGGGTGGGCTCCGACCCAGCGGAGCGGACCGCGATGCGGCCCGCGGCGTGGTGGGTTAGGAAGGCGGCGGCCATCTGGGAGCGCCCGGCGTTGTGGACGCAGACAAACAACACCGTCGGAGTGGTATCGGTGGTCATCGGGGGCTCGCTTCGTTCTGGTAGGGGTCGGTGCGGAACCAGCGGCGTGCAGCCCACAGGGAGACGTAGACGAGAGCGACGAGGACAGGCACCTCGATTAACGGGCCGACCACCCCGGCCAGGGCCTGCCCACTGGTTGCGCCGAAGGTGCCGATGGCGACGGCGATGGCGAGCTCGAAGTTGTTGCCCGCCGCGGTGAACGCCAGCGTGGTGGATCGGGCGTAGCCGAGGCCGATGCCCTTGCCGAGCAGGAGGCCTGCGAACCACATGAACGCGAAGTAGACAAGCAACGGCAACGCGATCCTCGCGACATCGAGGGGATTATGCGTGATGGCTTCGCCTTGGAGGGCGAAGAGCAGCACGATCGTGAACAGCAGCCCGTAGAGCGCCCACGGCCCGACGCGCGGGATGAACTTCTCCTCGTACCAGGCGCGGCCCTTGCGTTTCTCACCGATCCAGCGGGTCGCGAACCCCGCGACCAGCGGTACGCCGAGGAAGACGAGCACGTTGAGGGCGATCTGCCCGACCGAGACGTCCAGACCCTGGGTGTCGAGGCCGAGCCAGCCGGGGAGGGTCGTGAGGTAGAACCAGCCGAGGAACGAGAACGCGATGACCTGGAAGATCGAGTTGATCGCCACCAGCACGGCGGTGGCTTCGCGGTCACCGCAGGCGAGGTCGTTCCAGATCACGACCATCGCGATGCAACGGGCCAGGCCGACGATGATGAGGCCGGTGCGGTACTCCGGTAGATCGGGCAAGAACAGCCAGGCGAGGGCGAACATGACCGCGGGGCCGAGCAGCCAGTTCAGCACCAGCGAGGACACCAGGAGTTTCTTGTCGCCGGTGACGGCGGCGATCTTGTCGTAGCGGACTTTCGCGAGCACCGGGTACATCATCACCAGCAGGCCCAGTCCGATCGGCACCGAGATGCCCGCGACCTCCATCCTCGTGAGCACGTCAGCCAGGGCGGGGATGAAGCGGCCCAGGAGGAGGCCTGCGATCATAGCCAGCCCGATCCAGACCGGCAGCCACTTATCCAACGTCGACAACTGCCGCCTCGCCGCAGGCGCAGGCGCTGGGGTGTTCGTGCTCGTGGTGTTCGGGGGTGCGGGCATCGTGCTGCTCAGTCTCCTCGTTAGCTCGGGGTATGCGGTTAGTTCGTAGGCTTAGTGGCGCGGATGATCGCGGCGTGCATCCCGTCCGCGGCCTCGTGCGTGAACTCCACGCTCGCACCCTTGAACCCCGCCTTGGCGAGGCCGTCGAGGTACTCGGTCTTCGACAGGGCTCCGGCGATGCACCCAACGTAGGAACCGCGGTCAGCACGCTCTTCGGGGGTGAGGCGGTCTTCGGCGACGACATCGGAGAGCCCGATACGGCCACCCGGCGCGAGGACGCGGAACATCTCAGCAAGGACGGCGGGCTTGTCGGTGGAGAGATTGATGACGCAGTTGGAGATCACCACTTCCACCGACCCGTCCGAAAGCGGTATGTCCTCGATGGTGCCCTTGAGGAACTCGACGTTCTCCGCCCCGGCCTCGATCTTGTTCTTCTCGGCCAGGGCGAGCATTTCGTCGGTCATGTCCACGCCGTAGGCGAACCCGGTCGGTCCCACACGGCGTGCGGAGAGCAGCACATCGATGCCGCCACCGGAGCCGAGGTCGAGCACCGTCTCACCCTCGTGCAGCTCAGCGACCGCCGTGGGATTGCCACAGCCCAAGCTGGCCTCGACCGCCTCCAATGGGAGTCCGGCGGCGGTCGCCTCGTCGTAGAGACCCGCGCCGAAGCTCCGCTTGGTCGGAGCGCAGCACGAGTCGTCGGCCGCCTCATTCGATCCCTCTGTAGCGGAGGTGCTGGAACAGCACGAAGAGACAGACGTCTCTTCGACCAGGAGGTCAGCGTTGCGGGTGCCGGTGGTGACCGCGGTCGCGGCCTGGGCGTAGCGGGCGCGGACTTGTTCGCGCAGCTCGGTGTTCTCGTTCTCGCTCATTGCGTGCTCCATTTCCCGCGGGGTGCCCCTACTACATATTGATGTTCATCGATACATCGACATTTGTCAATGCATGGCGTAGGGTCGAGGGCATGCCGATCTCACTGCCGCTGGTCGCGACCGACACGGGAGGATGTTGCGCCCCCGTCACGGGTGGGGTGCTCGCGGTCGAGGATGCGCAGCAGTTGGCACGGATGTTCAAGGCGCTCGGTGATCCGACCCGTGTGCGGCTGTTGTCGATGATGGCTGCGCAGTCCGGCGGGGAGGCGTGTGTGTGCGATCTGACCGAGCCTGTCGGCCTCTCCCAGCCCACGGTCTCGCATCACATGAAGCAGCTCGTCGACGCCGGCCTGGTCACGCGTGAGCAGCGTGGCAAGTGGGCCTACTACGCGGTCGTTCCCGAGATCCTGGGGATGCTCTCGGCCGCGCTCGACCCGCAGACACTGAGCACTGACACTCCCGCGGGCTCCTGCTGAGGAGATTCGGGGTTCAGCGGCGCAGGGCGGCGTAGCGGTGCCACGATGCTCCCGCGAGGGTTCCGGTTCGTCGGCCCCATGCTCAAGGCAGCGCTGCTGGTGCTGCCGGAGGATGACGGCCCCGACTCCCGCGAGACGAAGGGTGCGCTGCGCACGGCATGGCGGGAGTTCCAGGCGTTCCGGGCCCGCTCGCCCATCTGGCGGCTCGCGCTCATGGCCGTGCTGTACACGGTCGGCTTCATGGTCGTGCGGCTGCTGCTGACGCAGGCGATGGGGGATCTTCCAGAACGTCTGGATCGCAGGCGGCATCTCGGCGCTCGTCGCCTCGGTGATCGTCGCCCCGACGCTCATCAGCAACCTCATCAAGGGGGTCGGCTCCAAGACGGGCGTGAAGGTCACGAAGGACAAGAGCGACCGCGATGTCGAGCATGTGCGCCGGGACGAGGGCATGAAGTCGTCGCCGGCCGACGAGGCCGGGTTCATCCCTGAGGTCCCTGAGGACGACAGCGACTGGAGGCAGTCTGCGTGAGACCCGCACTCCGTTACCTCCCACACGGCAAGCGCCCCGGACGAGATGTCCGGGGCGCTTCTGTGTGTCGTGGGGGGCTCAGGTGGTCGCGTAGGCCCCGGAGCCGTTCAGGGCGGCGTACAGGGTCGTGCGGGACACGCTCAGCTCCCTGGCCACCCGAGCATGGGCGACACCCGCCTCGACCCGCTCGCGGGCCTCGGTGATCTGCTCGGGGGTCAGGCGCTTGGTGCGGGCGTACACGCCCTTCTTCTTGGCGATGGCGATGCCCTCGGCCTGGCGCTCCCGGATGGTCGCCCTCTCGAGCTGTGCCATCGCTGCCAGCACGGTGAGCATGAACTCCCCCTGCGGCGTATCGGTGTTCAGCGCAGGATTGTCGATGAACTCGATCTGGACGTCCTTGGCGCGCAGCTGCTCGACGAGGGCGAGCAGGTCGGTGGTCGACCGGGCGAGGCGGTCGGGGCTCTTGACGAGCACGGTGTCGCCCTCGCGGACGTACTCGAGCATCCGGGTCAGCTCGGGCCGCTCCCGGCTGCTGCCGGAGATCTTCTCCGTGAAGATCTTGTCGGCCCGGCTGAGCACCTCGAGCTGCCGGTCGAGGTTCTGGTCGGCTGAGCTGACCCGCGCGTAGCCGACGAGCTTGCCTGTGGTGTTCATATCGTCTAGACCCCCTGTGCAGATGTGTCCATCTTATCAACATGGGACCCAGGTGAACAGCGCGTAGGCAGGGACCCGCCCCGTGTTCAACGGGTACACCTAGCTGGACAGGTACTCAGCTGGTAGGTGACCACACCTCCCAATGCCCGGTGATCCGACGCAGGAGGATCGACGGGCGCCATGGTCTGAGTGGAGGCCCTCAGCCGTCCTCGAGTCGACGCAAGATGTTCGCCAACAGAATCACGGCATCCGCGGTGATGCCGGTCGTGGTCCGGTCGGCCTTCGGCGAGTGCTTCAGCTTGTGGGCGAGAGCCGATGCCTTCTTGGTCAGCCCCCGCAGCTCCTCATTGGACTTGCCGGGCAGACGGTGGTCGATGTGCGCGCCGATGCGGATGTCGGTCTTGTCGACCGGAGGCTCTGAGAGTCCCGGTGGGCAGTGCGCCTCAGGGTCGTAGACGTGGGCGCTGAGCGCCGCGAGGACATCGACACAACGGTTGCCCACGTCCTTGTAGTCGACAGGCGTGGAGGCTGACCTGAAGCGCTGCCGTAGCTGTGAGATGTGATCGTCGACATCGGTCCAGCCGAGATCGCCGTGCGGCGAGATGCCTTCGGTCAGTTCGCCAAGGAACTGCCGCGCTTCGGCCTCCTCAAGCTGGTTTTGGATCGGCCGAAACACCTTCTCGATGATGTCGCGGCGGGCTTGCCAGCTACCGCTACCCCGGGCACCTTCAGCCGTCCAGTGGCTCTGGAACTCGGAGAAGTCACGCCATGGGGGTCGAAGACGATGCCCCGCCGTTTGAGGAGCATGCGGAGCGCCTTGAGCGCGGCCCTCGCCTCGTCCTCGTCGGTCCGCAGGTGCGACTTCTCGGTGCCGTAGGACTCGTACTCTGCTCGGACGAGCCTGGTGAGCTCGAGCGCTGTCTCCAGTGGGTTCGGGTCGTGGGCGGTGCCCTGTGCGAGCTGGGTGATCAGGCCGGCGTTGAGAACCGGCTCCGATGAGTCCCAGGGGTTGCCAGTCTCCGTTGGCTCCTCGAAGAAGTCTTTGATGCGCATGCTTCATTATCCTCTGGCCGTCGCATTCACGGAGGTCAAGAAAAAGAACCCCCGAGGAGCGGATGCTCCCCGGGGGTCTCGTGATCGCGCTCAGCTCTCCTGCTTCTGTAGCAGCTTCGAGGTGACGTGGTTCTGGTGCGGGATGGTGATCGAGCCGTCGTCGTTGACCGTGCCGTAGACGTTGTAGCTCATCAGGCCGACGAAGGTCAGCTCGTCGCCGTTGCGACTCCAAGAGCAGTCGGCGTCGATCTCGGCCTGCGGGTTGGTCCGCTCCTGGTGGCCGCAGGTGCCGTCCTCGCCGAGGATCAACATGTAGCGCCCCTCCTTGGCGTCGAGGTAGGTGCCCTCGAGGTTGTTGCCGCTGCAGCCGGTGAGCAGGGCGGTGGCGGCGATGGCGAGCGTGGTGGCGGTAATCAGGTGGCGTCGCATGGTGGGCTCCTATGGGAGGAAGGAATCTGTCAGACATGCTATAGGCGCGCTTACGTGACAGTGCAGTATACGCGCCTATAGCTCAGAGGTTGCGGAAGACGATGACGCCGCCGTCCTCGGCGTCCTCGACCGTGTAGTCCATCAGCAGGTCACGCGCCCACTGGTCGTAGTCGATGTAGCGGCGGACCTTGTCGGAGACGCCCTCGAGCAGGCCGCCCTCCTCGAGCATGTGGTCGGCGTACTCGCGCCATGAGCACCACTCGCCCTCGTAGCGGTCCTCGAACGCCTCGAGCGACGGGAAACCGCCCTCGCCCTCGGCGAGGTAGCTGCCGGAGCGAACCCAGGCGAAGAGGGCCTCCTGCTGGTGCTCCGGCACCGAGGTGAGGACGCGGCCCCACTGGGCCGCGGTCATGGGGTCCATCTCGCCGGCGACAGGGATGCCCTCGTGGTCCATCACCCAGAGTTCCTCGTGGTCGGTCGCGTGACCGTGCAGCTGGGCAGGGGTGACCTCGTCGCAGTCCTCGGCGTCGTACCACCTGCCGACGAGATCGGCTTCCGAATAACACGTGAGGCAGCCAAGCCACGCGCGGGGCTCGGTGTGGCGGATGATGCGGGCGCTTGTGGTCATGCCAGTCTTCTTCGTTCACGAGCAGGCTGATCACCTACTCCTCAGGAGGTCTCCCGGCCACGCCTCGCGTGGCGGGCGCGACGTGTCGCGTATTGCGTACCTCAGTGCGTACATGCCCACTCTATGCAGGCGTGAAGAAGGCCCCTGATCGGCGTTTCCGCTGACCAGGAGCCGTATCTGGTGCCCGCGACAGTGTCCTGCGTCAGGACATAGTTGACACCAACACCCAGCGGTTTTGTCCAAGACAGTTGACACATCAGTCAGGACATCGTTGACACTTCCACCCCACTCCCGCACCAGTGGTGATAGTTGACACATCAGTCGCGACATCGTTGACACATCCAGCCAGCGACAATGAGCCATGAGCTACAACAACCCCAACCTCGCCATCGTTAAAGCCGTGACCGAACAACACATGAGCGTTAGCCAAGCAGCCCGCATCACACTTCGATTCGCCGGACAAATGAAATACCTCGGCATCGGCCGCGCCCACACAGGCACAGGCACACTCACCGTCATCACCGGCAACCACGCACTAACAACCAACACAGAAACCGGAGAAATCATCGCCGAACACAACATCGACACAGGCCGTCGTTACCAACCCAACCTGATCAAGAACACCCACCCCACCCAAACACAAACGCCACAAAGCTAGAACAACGCTCTAACCCTGCGGCGTAAAGTGTCAACCATGTCGCGACTGACAATGTCAACTATGTCCCGACTGATCACATGGTGCCCGCGACAGGATTCGAACCTACGACCTTCTGCTCCGGAGGCAGACGCTCTATCCACTGAGCTACGCGGGCGGGAACCTCGACAAGTGTACCACTGGAGGTTCAGACACGGAGGGTCATACACGCTTGGAACCGCGCAATGCCCCTACCCCGCCACAAATTGTGCTTATGCGTCGTCAATCACCAGACGCACAACTGCGTTACCGTCGACCTCAGCTTCCTCATTACGCACGGTTTTGCCCACCAATTGCGCAACTTTCTGCACGTCATCAAGGTCACCGCTGAACTCAAGCGTAATGCGGTTTCCAGCTTCTTCAAGCTTCTCAGGGTCAGTGATGAAGTCAGATACGTGTACGAAGAACTTGTCAAGCAGGTCTTCGAGCGGGTACTGGTCCTCACCTTCCTCCGTAGTGAAAGTCAGGGCAACAGAATAGTCATCCTGAGACAGGTTTCGGTAGATACCAGGTTCAACAGGTTCGTACGCGTCCGTATTTGCGTGCTTCTCAAGCGTTTCGACGACAAAATCTTTCACTGTTACGCCCCTCGTTAAACCGAACGATTCAGCTCAGTAGCCTTTAACGTCCTTACGCCCAGGCACATATTCCCAGTGCCATGGTTCGTACTTCGACGACTTAGCCCAGTCTGGGTTTTCCCAGCCGTATTCGTGACCGTGCTTTACCAGCCAATCGTACAACGGTCCACTCGCTTGTGCAGCACCGCCACCAAAGTCGATTGCCAGACCCATACCGTGGAGGGACGTTCCCGGCTTAGCCGCCAAACCTGGCTTGCGACCCGCAACGCTCACCTGTGAATCCAGAGTGCGGTATGTGTCAGTGAGTTCGAAGTCTTTTCCAGTTTCAGCCTTGTAGGCTGCGTTCATCTTTGCAAACGCAACAGCGGCATCCTGACGCAACTTGTGGTCACCGATACCCAAGTTGCACAACCACTCTTCCGGCAACTGCCCGTTAGACGCTTCGCCTTCTGGAACCTTACCTTCACAGCCAGGCAGAGCCGTGCGCTTCACCGACAGCGAGGATGCGTGTGGATCTCCCTTTGCGTCGGCTTTAACACCGCCGACCGCACCGTTCTGTCCGGCCAAAACGTCTTTTTCACCGTTCGATCCACCAGAAACGCTTTCGCTTGACGCTGCACGCGAGCTTGCGGAAACGTCTGTGGATACCTCGCCGGTGGAGCTCGCACCTACACCTGAAAGGAGCGTTGCGGTCATGGCTGCACCTGCAACTGCAAAAGTTCCAACTGCGGAAAGAGTCACGTTGCGCTTGCGACGCAGTGCTCGCAAAGCTGCACCGTTCGACCCGCGCACTGCTGGGGCCGCCGAGGTGGTTTGAGGCGTAGCGGAACGAGAAGTGAGTTTGGCAAAGGTGGGGAACTTGCGAGACTGCGCTTTGCGTGCCCGGCGAAGATCCCGTCGCCGTACAGCAGGTTGCGTGGTTTCGTTTTCCACCAACTTCTCCTCACGTCTTGACTACACATGTGGCGTTCCGCCCATGTCACAACATAGTAACGAAATGTAACGATAAGTCATAACTTTGTGACATTCAAGCTTCAGTTATTGTGCCACACCTCACAGATTCATTCAAAAATGCAGGTCAGGACCGAAATCCGAACGTTTACACATTCGACACGCGTGTTACACATTGCAATTTAGCGCGTCGCTCGAGGCTGATTTCGTTGCATCGCGTCATGTACTTCACCCACCAACTCCTCCAGTACGTCCTCCAAGAACAGCACGCCGACGACCTTTCCTTGCCCATCGACCACACGACCCACGTGGTGGCCTGCGTGTTGCATGGTGGCGAGTGCTTCTTCAATCTCGTCTGTAACAGCAACAGTCACCATGGAACGGAATCGCTTGGATGGAACTGGTTCCGTGTAGGTCTCTGGAGTATCTGCGTACAGCACATCCTTAACGTGGATGTAACTGTCGGGCCTTCCGTCACTGTCGATGAGGATGTAACGCGAATACCCCGTGCGTCCCACTAAGTGCTCAATGTATTCGGGAGTGACATCGGCATCGATCGTCACGACGGAGCTCAGAGCCACCATGACGTCGCCTACAGTCTTGTCGGAAAACTCGAGCGCACCCTTCAACAGGTCGGTTTCGTCGTTGAGTAATCCCTCACGCTTCGACTCGGCAACAATCTGTTGCACTTCTTCGACCGTATACGCGGCGTTCACGTCGTTACGTGGCGTCACACCCACCAACCGCAACAAGAAGTTGGCAAACCAGTTCAGAGGGCGAATCACAAAACCAAAGATCTTGGCCAAGAACACTAGCGGTGGTGCGAGTAACAGCGCAGCCGTGCGTGAGGTCGCCAAGGCAATGTTCTTAGGAATCATTTCGCCAACCACCACGTGGAGGTACGTCACGATCCCCAGCGCAAGCACAAAACTAATGACCCCCGAGGCCTCTGCCGGGATCGACAGATAGTGCAACGGCCCTGCAAGCAGGTGGTGGATCGCCGGTTCCGAAATGTTACCGATAAGCAGGGAGCACACCGTAATCCCCAACTGACAGATCGCCAGCATCGCAGACACGTGCTCCATAGCGTACAGCGTGGTTTTGGCCGATTTACGACCTTCTTCAGCCAGTGGTTCAATCTGAGCACGCTTAGCTGACACGACAGCGAACTCCGCTGCAACGAAGAACGCATTGCCACCTAAGAGGAATACCAGCCAGATCAGACCCATCCAGTCGTTCACGCGACACCTCCCAGGTAATCGGGAACCAACCGGAGGCGTTCGATCCGGTGACCGTGCATCCGTTCAACCACCAGTGAAGCATCTTTCACGCGCACCGAATCCCCTACGTCTGGGATCTTGCCTAAAGCAAACATGACAAAACCAGCCATTGTTTCGTAGTCCACGTCTTCGGGAATCTCAATCCCTGACGCCTCGGTCACCTTGTCAGGACGCAAACTCCCGGGAACCAGCCATGTCCCATCGCGAGCGGGCCGTACCTGCACGCTCAAACGGTCGTGTTCGTCGACCACCTCACCCACAAGCTCTTCAACGACATCTTCAAGCGTCGCTACGCCAGCCGTTCCACCGTACTCATCGATCACTAGCACCATCTGGTTACCGCGACTGCGCAACACCACCAGAAGGTGGTCGACAGGCATGGTTTCGGGCACCTCGGAGACGTCCGTCATCAGCCCCGCTGCGTATGCATCCTCACGGTTGGCCAGCGGAACCGCAACGGCCTGCTTGACGTGTACGACCCCCACGATGTCATCCCGCGAGTCCCCCACCACGGGGAATCGGGAGTAACCGGTCTGGCGGGACAGTTCAGTGATCTCGGCCGCTGTGGTGTCCCGTTCCACTGTGGCCATCCGCGTCCGAGGTGTCATGACGTCTTCCGCTGTCCGCTCAGAAATACTGAGGGTACGGGCCAAGAGGTCGGCAGTTTGAACGTCCATGGTTCCTTCGTCTGCCGAGTGTCGGACGAGGCTTGTCAGCTCATCTGCCGACCGGCCCGCGGAGCTTTCTTCTTGCGGTTCGATTCCCATGGCTACGAGGGCTTTGTTGGCGGTTCCGTTGAGGAGCGCAATGACCGGGCGGAATACCACGGAAAACATGTACTGCAGAGGAACCGCAACACTTCCGGCTTTCGTTGGCGCAGAAATTGCGAGGTTCTTCGGAACAAGCTCGCCCACAACCATGGACAAAAATGTCGAGACGATAAGCGCAACGACCAAGGACACAGCACGCGAGACGGTTTCGCTAGCACCCAACTGTTCCACTAATGGAATCAGGAGCGCACCGAGCGACGGCTGCATGAGATAACCCGTGAGCAGAGTCGTAATGGTGATCCCCACTTGCGCAGCAGAAAGCTGTGTCGATAGGTGGTGGAGACCTTTTTCTAAGTACTTCGACCCGGGTTCACCGTTACGGACCGCTTCTTCAACTGTGTGTTTGTCAAGCGTCAGAAGCGAAAACTCAGCAGCAACAAAAACTCCTGTGCCTGCGATCAGGAGGAGCGCTAAGGCAAGATAGAGCCACTCCATTTACTGCACAGATCCGGGTTGGAGAAAGGAAAACTGGGCGATACGCCTAAATACTGGGATGCCGGCCTCACGCCGGCCGAGACTGTCACTCGTCATAACCTCAGAGTTTACCAGCTCTGTAAGCGGGGCCGGCCCTCGTCGTATCCCGCCGCTGACTGGATGCCCACGACTGCGCGTTCAGCAAACTCAGTAAGCGTGCGCGCGCCAGCGTACGTACACGAAGAGCGCACACCCGACGTGATCGAGTCAATCAGGTCTTCGACCCCAGGGCTCTGCGGGTCCACGAACATGCGCCCGGAAGAGATGCCTTCTTCAAACAGGGCTTTGCGCGCACGGTCAAACGGCGACTCATCACGAGTGCGGTTGGCAACTGCTCGCGCTGACGCCATCCCAAAGCTTTCCTTATAACGCTGTCCCTTTTCGTCTACAAGCATGTCGCCTGGGCTTTCGTGAGTGCCAGCGAACCACGAACCAATCATGACCTGGCTCGCACCAGCGGCCAGGGCCAGGGCCACGTCGCGTGGGTACTTCACGCCACCGTCGGCCCACACATGCTTTCCCAGTTCGGTGGCAACCTGAGCGCATTCCAGCACGGCAGAGAACTGTGGGCGCCCCACTGCTGTCATCATGCGGGTCGTACACATGGCTCCCGGTCCAACACCCACCTTCACGATGTCGGCCCCAGCTTCAATAAGGTCCCTCGCACCGTTACCGGTCACCACGTTTCCAGCGACTAGTGGAAGCCCTAAGTCCAAAGCCTTAACGGCTTGCAATGCCTCGATCATTTTTTCTTGATGCCCGTGCGCCGTGTCCAGGACGAGCACATCGGCGCCGGCCTCAGCGAGCGCTTGCGCGCGAGCGACAACGTCGCCGTTGACACCCAACGCCGCACCTAAGCGCAACCTTCCGTCCGCGTCTACGGCAGGCGAATAGATGGTGGACCGCAGAATTGACGCGCGCGTCACGCAACCAACGACCTCGGCACCCGAAAGCACCGGAGCGTAGTCCAATCTTGCATCAACAAGCTTGTCAAAGAGCGCACGACGGTTGGTCGCGTCGTCGAACTCCGAAATATCAAACGTCACCTGGGGCTGTTCCATGACGTCCGCGAGCGAGGTGAACTGGTCAACCCCTTGGAGACTTTCCTGCGACACGATTCCTGCGAACTTGCCATCCTCAAGTAACACCGCACAACCGTGAACGCGCCTGGGCATGAGGTGGATTGCCTGCAACACCGTGTCAGTCACAGAAAGTTTCAGCGGAGTCTCAACAACTGGATGGCGATCTTTGACCCACTCGATCGTCTGCGCCATGACTGGAACCGGGATGTCCTGAGGAAGAATTGCCATGCCACCACGACGTGCGAGAGTTTCTGCCATTCGACGCCCCGAAACGGCCGTCATGTTCGAAGCGATAACCGGGATTGTTGTACCTGTTCCATCTACTGAACGTAAGTCAACATCGAACCGAGACGCGACAGCCGAGCGGTTCGGCACCATAAAAACGTCGGAGTATGTTAAGTCGTGAGACTCGGGTTCAGAAATGAAGCGCATGTGACCATTGTCTACAAGGTATCCTCAAACAACAAAGAGGTTTGCCGTGTAGGCTTAAAATTGCTCTGATTGAACATTGCTACGAGTTGAGGAAGAGGGCGATTCGCGCCGTGTCCGAAACAACACCTACTGATCTCGCTGGGGATTTTGGTTCCAACGAATGGTTGGTTGAAGAACTGTACGAAAAGTACAAGAACGATAAAAACTCAGTTGACAAGGAATGGTGGCCCTTCTTTGAGAAGTACGAGGGCGCACCGGTGAAAAGCTCCACGAATTCCACCTCGAAGCCGGCTTCTCAGACCTCTGCAGACAAGAAGGCCGACAAGAACGCCGACTCGGAGTCAAAGCCGAAGGCCGAAGCGAAAACCAAGGGCGTTGAACCATCGGTCAACGAAGCTGAAACTACCAAGGCCGAATCGAAGGTTGCTTCTCAGAAGAAGTCCTCCCCCACCCAGTCAGCGCCTAAGGCCAGCGACGACACCGCCGAGGACGTTGTCACCAAACTGCGCGGGCCAGCTAAGCTCATCGCGGAAAACATGGACGCCTCCCTCGAAGTGCCTACCGCCACCTCGGTACGTTCGCTTCCTGCCAAGGCACTCATTGACAACCGTATTGTCATCAACTCCCACCTGCGCCGCACACGCGGTGGAAAGGTGTCGTTCACTCACCTCATCGGATTCGCAGTTATCCGTGCACTCAAGGCTTTCCCAAGCCAGAACGTGTACTACGAAATCCGTGACGGCAAGCCAGTCATGGTGCAGCCAGCGCACGTGAACTTTGGTCTGGCCATTGACATTCCTAAGAAGGACGGCACTCGCTCCCTCCTGGTGCCAAACGTCAAGAAGGCTGAAACTCTGACGTTCAAGCAGTTCGTCGACGCATATGACGACCTGGTGAACCGTGCACGTTCGGGCAAGCTCACCGCCGACGATTTCGCCGGCACCACGATTTCGCTGACCAACCCAGGCGGAATTGGAACCGTTCACTCGGTCCCACGTCTGACCAAGGGACAGGGTTGCATCATTGGTGTTGGTGCAATGACGTACCCAGCAGAGTTCCAGGGTGCGAGCCAAGAAACCATCGACCGTTTGGGTGTTTCCAAGGTCATGCACCTCACCTCCACCTACGACCACCGTGTCATCCAGGGTGCTGGTTCCGGTGAGTTCCTCAAGCTCGTTCATGAATACCTCTTGGGAGCCGACGGCTTCTACGACGAAGTATTCGAGTCACTGCGCCTGCCTTACGAACCAGTTCGCTGGCAGCCTGACGTTCACACGGGCGACCAGGACGATGTATCGAAGGCTTCACGCGTCATCGAACTCATCGACGCTTACCGGACCCGCGGTCACCTCATGGCAAACACCGACCCACTGGTGTACCGCCAGCGCAGCCACCCAGACCTCGACATCAACAACCACGGCCTGACCCTGTGGGACCTCGAACGCAAGTTCTCCACTGGCGGTCTGGGCGACGGTTCGCAGCTGCGTCTACGTGACATTCTGGGTATCCTGCGTGACTCGTACTGCCGTACCACCGGTTACGAATACATGCACATCGCTGACCCCGAACAGCGTCGCTGGTTCCAATCGAGGCTCGAAGTTCCATTGCAGGAACTCAGCCGCGCTGAGCAGGGACACATTCTGGGTCGCCTCAACGCTTCAGAAGCGTTCGAAACGTTCCTGCAAACCAAGTACATCGGTCAGAAGCGCTTCTCGCTCGAAGGTGGAGAATCCACCATCGTGCTACTTGACGAAGTTCTGAACCGTGCAGCCGACTCCGGCATGCAAGAAGTCACGATCGGTATGGCCCACCGTGGTCGTCTGAACGTGCTGACCAACATCGCTGGTAAGAGCTACACGCAGATCTTCCGCGAATTCGACGGAACCCAGTCACCTGACTCCTTCCAGGGCTCCGGTGACGTGAAGTACCACCTCGGTATGGAAGGTTCCTTCACCTCGCCAGACGGCAACACCACCAAGGTGTCGGTTGCCGCTAACCCAAGCCACCTCGAGACCGTCAACCCGGTTCTTGAAGGAATAACCCGCGCTAAGCAGGACGTGGCCTCTGGTGACACTCAGGACTTCTCGATCCTGCCTGTGCTGGTTCACGGTGACGCCGCGTTTGCAGGTCAGGGTGTTGTGTACGAAACCCTCAACCTGTCCGAACTCCGCGGATACACCACGGGCGGAACCATCCACGTGGTTATCAACAACCAGGTTGGATTCACCACGCCCCCAGCTTCGTCGCGTTCGTCGTACTACTGCACCGACGTTGCCAAGGCGATTTCGGCACCTGTCATCCACGTCAACGGTGATGACCCTGAAGCGGTTTACCACGCAGCACAGCTCGCGTTCGACTACCGTCAGGAATTCAACCGCGACATCGTGATCGACCTCGTGTGCTACCGTCGCCGCGGTCACAACGAAGGTGACGACCCATCGATGACGCAGCCAGTCATGTACTCGCTCATCGAAAAGAAGATGTCGGTACGTAAGCTTTACACCGACTCGCTGGTGGGTCGTGGCTGCATCTCCAAGGAAGAAGCCGCCGAGGTCGTTAAGGACTACCAGAACAAGCTCGAGGCAGCGTTCGCCGAGACCAAGGACGCAGAGAAGGAAAGCTCCGAGAACCTCGGCGTCACCAAACCGTGGGAACGCCCAGACGACCTCGAATCCGACTCCAAGTTCGACACCGCTGTTCCAGCGTCAGTGATTGAACGCATCGGTGACGTTCACACTGAAATTCCTGAAGGCTTCAACGTTCACAAGAAGCTGCGTAGCCTGCTGGAGAAGCGCAAGGAAATGTCACGTTCGGGTGGCATCGACTGGGGCTTTGCAGAACTGCTGGCATTCGGTTCGTTGCTCATGGAAGATGTTCCGGTTCGTTTGGCTGGTCAGGACTCCCGTCGCGGAACCTTTACCCAGCGTCAGTCGGTTCTTATCGACCACGAAAACGACAACGAGTGGACCCCGCTGGCTAACCTCACCGACAACCAGGCCAAGTTCTGGGTGTTCAACTCGCTCCTGTCCGAATACGCAGCCATGGGCTTCGAATACGGATACGCTGTGGAACGCACTGATGCTCTGGTCCTGTGGGAAGGACAGTTCGGTGACTTTGCGCAGGGTGCGCAGTCGGTCATTGACGAGTTCGTTTCAAGCTCCGAACAGAAGTGGGGACAAAACTCGGGTATTGTCCTGCTGCTCCCCCACGGTTTCGAAGGCCAGGGACCTGACCACTCGTCGGCCCGCATTGAGCGCTACTTGCAGCTGTGCGCTGAAGCCAACATGACGGTGGCCTACCCATCAAACGGTGCGTCCTACTTCCACCTGTTGCGTCGCCACGCACACGCGGAGGTCAAGCGTCCGCTTGTTGTGTTCACACCTAAGTCGATGTTGCGCCTCAAGGCTGCAGCCACCGATGTTGAGCAGTTCACCTCTGGAAGCTTCGAACCAATGATTCCGGACACCTCGGTCGATGCGAAGAACGTCAAGCGCGTCGTGCTGGTCGCTGGAAAGCTGTACTGGGATCTGCTGGCACAGCGCCAGAAGCTGGACGACAACACCACTGCTCTGGTCCGCGTCGAACAGCTGTACCCACTTGAGGTTGACACGCTCAACGAGGTGCTGGGTATGTACCCTGAAGACACTCAGCTGGTGTGGGCTCAGGAAGAGCCTGAGAACCAGGGAGCATGGCCGTTCATGCACTACAAGTTCTCGCAGCTGCTGCCAGACCGCAAGGTCGACGTTGTGTGCCGTAGCGCATCTGCATCGCCTGCAACTGGTCTGAAGAAGCAACACGACGTTGAACAGGCTGAAGTCATCGAACGGGTTTTCGAGTAAGTGACACTGAAGAAAACTACTATTGTCGTGGCCGGTGACGAACTTGTCGCCGGCCACGGCGATGCTCGGAGTCTAGGATGGGCCGGACGCGTCGCTGTGCGCACGCACCCGTCCTTGGCCAATGCGGAGTTCTACACGCTGTCAGTTCCGCAAGAAGACACGGGCGCTTTCGCCCAGCGTGCGTTTGCTGAGGCTCAGCTTCGATTTAGCGACAGCGGGATCAATCGTTTGGTCTTAGCCCCTGGGTCACGTGATGTGGATGCAGGGCTGTCGACGGCCCGGTCGCGCTTGAATCTTGCCAATGTGCTAGATGAAGCTCTTGCCGCCGAGGTGTCGACGTTCGTCGTAGGTCCCACCCCTGGCCGCAGTGAGAGCCGGAATGAAAAGGTTGCGCAGTTGTCGGCGGGTTTCGCTGATGTCGCGCATCGCCGCGCAGTTCCGTACGTGGACTGTTTTTCGCCATTGAAGTCCCACCCCGTGTGGCAACGCGATCTTGCGTCCAGTTCACGCGAGCTACCGGCGCAAGAAGGTTACGGTCTCATCGCCTGGCTTGTCCTCAACCGCGGCTGGTACGACTGGCTGGGTGTACAAAACGTGATGGAAGGCTAGCCCACACAACCGACCCTCCACCCTGCACTGTTGAAGTGGTGTGCCCACTATGGAAAAATAGGGTGGTCTAGTTAAAGGAGAGATAGATGAGCAAGCGTGCACGCAAGCGTCGCGACCGTAAGCGCAACAAGGCGAACCACGGCAAGCGTCCAAACGCATAAGCAAAAGAAGCGGGGCAGGTGATCACCTGCCCCGCTTCTTTTTGTCTAAGCGCGTTCGCTGGTCACTCGCGGTAGTACGTGATGTGCGTGTGTTCAACGGTGATACGCGCACGAATCCGTTCGACAAGCCCCTGTGGTGCTTGGTCGTGGCAACATGAGCGACGCACAAGCTCTTTCATGAGTGCCTCGATCTTGTATTCGTGTTCGCATTCGGGACAACACTGTAGGTGTTCTTCAATGGCACGAATCGCATCGTCATTCGCCTCACCATCGAGAAACGCGTAGATCCGTTCGAGTGACTCTAGCCTGCTTTGCGACCAGGACTTTCCGTCTGTCATGAACTTGCCCCCTCTCCAAATCCTCGTTCGGCAGCGTAGTCAGCCAACATTTCCCGCAACTGGCGACGACCTCGGTGCAGGCGCGACATCACGGTTCCCATGGGTGTGTCCATAATTTGCGAGATCTCCTTGTATGGGAGACCTTCGACGTCTGCGTAGTACACGACCATGCGGAAGTCGTCGGGAAGTGCTTGCAAAGCTTTTTTGATGTCAGAGTCTGGGATCCGCTCAAGTGCTTCGATCTCCGCTGATTTTCCGTCGGACGACGTGTGGTTGGCGGCACGGGCAATCTGCCAGTCTTCGATTGTGTCGCCACCCGTTTCTTGTGGCTGGCGCTGTTTCTTGCGATACGAATTGATGAAGGTATTCGTCAGAATGCGGTAGAGCCATGCCTTGAGATTTGTTCCCGGCTGGTACTGATGAAACGCGGCATACGCCTTGAGATACGCTTCCTGCACTAGATCTTCAGCATCTGCTGGGTTGCGCGTCATGCGCAAAGCGGCCGCGTACAGCTGGTTGACGTATTCGAGTGCTTCGTTTTCAAAACGCGCACGACGTTCGTCTTCTGTCTCTGTACTCAGATCTATGTCGTGGTCGCTGGGAGCGGTTGCAGTATTTTTCTCCATCAGCTCCCAGTCTACTAACGTCGCCGTCACTTTCACCTCGCTTGGGTACTCCCCGCTTGGGGTTGTCCGACGCTCTGTGCGTGTCAGTTACAACCGTTTTGCCACCTCGGTTATTCCCCGCGCTATGCTGAAACTAGCGAATCCAATCGGAAAGGTTGTTTCTGTGTCACTTGTAAGGTTGATTGCTCGCCCAATGCTGGCTTCCGCATACATCGCTAACGGAGTCGTCCGCGTCAAGAATCCTGACGTTGCCGCAAGTTCCGTTGAGCCCATTTCGAAGATGGCAAAGAAAAAGTTCGACGTCGAGATTGACCCCGCGCTCATTGCTCGCGCGACTGGAGTCGCACAGGTGACCGCAGGTTCTCTTCTCGCTATTGGCAAGATGCCTCGCCTGTCCTCGAGCATTCTGGTCACCACGTACCTGCTTGAGGTCGTAGGCCAGCAGTTGAACAAAGAAACTCGTTCCACCGACGGCCTATTGGCAAAGACCGCGATCCTTGGCGGTGCGCTCCTCGCATCGGTCGACACCGCAGGTAAGCCTGGTCTCGCATGGCGCGCACAGCACGCGGCGGAAGACCTGTGGCGCGAAGTCGAACGCACCTCGGCGAAGGCTGTCGACGCAGTTTCCCCTAACTGATAGCGGTGGTAAACCGCACTCACTGGCCCGTTCCGCGTGCAACTGCACCGGTGCGGGCCACCTGCGATGTACCTGGGTCCAAGTCGCTGACGAACCGTTACTTTGTGCTTGCGGCCCTTGCTGATGCTCCGTCGATTGTGCGCTCACCGCTGGTTTCGCGTGACACCGAACTCATGATGCGCGCGCTTGACGCGCTGGGAGCGACGTTCACACCTCATGGCAACGACATGAGCGTTGACCCCATCATGTGCTCTGATACGAATGGCGCCGAGGTGGCTATCGACTGCGGTCTTGCAGGTACCGTCATGCGTTTTGTACCTCCGGTTGCGTTGGCAACGGGTGCCCGCGCTCATTTTGATGGCGATCCTCAAGCGCGCGTGCGCCCCATGCAGACGATCCTCGACGCGCTCTCCGATCTGGGTGCCAAGGTGGAATCCGAAAACGGTTACCTTCCGTTTTCTATTGCGACCGGTGAGCACGTGGGCCATACCGTCACGATTGACGCGTCCCAGTCTTCCCAGTTCGTTTCCGGGCTGTTGCTTTCCGCGGCAAGGTTCCCGCTAGGACTTACGGTGAAACACCTCGGCGAGACTGTCCCTTCCAAACCGCACATTGACATGACCATCGCCACGCTCAAGCAGTACGGCGTAGAGGTCACACAGCCGGACCCCACAACGTGGGCGGTCAAGCCCGGCCCTGTTCACGCGATCGATGTCACGGTCGAACCAGACCTGTCGAATGCGTCGACGTTCCTGGGCGTGCCACTCATTGCCGGCGGTTCTGTCACGGTTCCGCACTGGCCCACACACACTGACCAGGCCGGACACGCGTTCGTGGACATTGCGCGCGCGTTTGGCGGAACAGCCGAACTGACTCCAGCGGGCCTCACGGTCACAGGTACCGGCACAGTAAAGCCGGTTGATCTTGACCTTTCCCAGGTGGGTGAACTTACCCCCGTGGTCGCAGCCATCGCTGCACATGCGCGCGGCACGTCGCACCTGCGTGGAATCGGGCACCTGCGCGGGCACGAAACCGACCGCCTCACAGCCCTAGCTACCGAACTCGCCAAGGCCGGAGCTCAGGTTGAAGAAGGCGCGGACTACCTCACTATCAGCTCGCCGGTATCCACGGGATGTACATGGAACAGTTACGCCGACCACCGCATGGTCATGGCAGGAGCACTGGTAGGGCTGACTCAGGATGTCACGATTGAGGATCCCGACACTGTGGCGAAGACCCTGCCCCAATTCACTGACATGTTCGAACGTGTGGTGAACGCGTGAGTCGGTACTCTCACTTCACAGAAGAGGACTACCGGCCGCGCCCCAACCGGCGTGGATCCAGGCCACGCACAAAGGACCGCCCAGATTATTCGGACGCCCTGGTTGGGTTTGTGTTTTCTGTTGACCGAGGTCGTTACCGGCTTGCCTTGCCCGATGGCACCCGCTTGACGGGAGTGCGAGCCTCGCATCTCCGACGCCGGCCCATAGTCCCCGGTGACCGGGTACGGGTGGTGGGTGACACCTCGGGAACGGAAGGAACCTTAGCGCGAATTGTGGACATTGAGCCCCGCTCTACTGTTTTGCGACGTACCGCCGACGACACCGACCCCACCGAGCGAGTCCTAGTGGCCAACGCCGACCAACTGGTGATCGTGACGGCGACTGCGGACCCGGATCCGTCCGAGGGGCTCATCGACCGCACGCTCATTGCCGCGTTTGACGCTGGAATCACGCCGATTTTGGCTATTACGAAACTCGATTTGAAGCCGGCTGATGCGTTGCGGGAGCGGTTTGCGCACAGTGGTGTGCAGATTATTGAGTGTGGGTTCGACGATCAGGGGCATCCGCGCGTTAAGCAGTTGCGTGGGCTTTTGGACGGTCACGTCAGCGTGCTGGTGGGACACTCTGGGGTGGGCAAGTCCACGTTGATGAACGCGCTGATCCCACAAGTAAGTCGCGCAACCGGCTCGGTGAACGAGGTGACTGGGCGGGGGCGACATACGTCCTCATCGGCGCTGGGTGTCGAACTTCCTGACGGGGGTTGGCTCATTGATACGCCTGGTGTGCGGAGTTTTGGGCTCGCACACGTGACGCCGGAAACCGTTCTCAGCGCGTTCGAAGAACTGGTCCCGGCGACCGCCGAATGTCCCCGCGGCTGTTCTCACACTGAGGACTCCCCCGGTTGCGCGCTCGACGCATGGGTTACAAATGGTAAAGCTGGGGTCGCCGGCCCTGACCGTCTCAACTCGCTCAGGCGGCTACTGACAAACCTGGCATCTACACCGCAGTACTGAGGTATCACAGGACTGGCCCGGGATGGAGCCACTGCACCACGTGGAGGAACCGTGAAAGACCTAGATCTAGCGATCGCTCTTGCCGACGCGGCTGATCACCTGACGCTTGACTCGTTTTATAAGCGCGACTTCACGGTGGAAACCAAACCTGACATGACGCCGGTAACCACGGTGGACCGCGCGGTTGAAGAGAAACTCCGTGAGTTGCTCTCACTGCACGCACCTGAGGACGCGATTGTGGGAGAAGAGTTCGAACCCACCACTGGGTCGGGCACCAGGCAGTGGATCATTGACCCCATCGACGGGACAAAAAACTACGTGCGTGGCGTGCCCGTTTACGCGACCTTGATTTCGCTTTACGACGGTGAAACTCCCCTGCTCGGGGTCGTGAGCGCCCCTGCGATGAACCGCCGGTGGTGGGCCAGTAAGGGCGAAGGCGCGTGGACCACCATGGCACACGACCCAGCCCCCGTGCAGATTCACGTCTCGCAAGTGTCGAGCCTTGAAGACGCGTCATTTTCATATGCGTCCTTGGGCGGGTGGAAGGACCTCGGTAAACGTGAGGCCCTTCTTGAACTGTGTGACACAGTGTGGCGAACACGCGCTTACGGTGATTTCTGGTCGTATATGTTGGTCGCCGAAGGCGCGGTGGACATCGCAGCTGAACCGGAACTCGAAATCTACGACATGGGCGCACTGGTTCCCATCGTGACCGAAGCCGGTGGCACGTTCACCAGCCTTAACGGCACAAACGGCCCGTTCGACGGCAATGCGCTCGCCTCCAATGGGCTCGTACACAGTAGCGCACTGGAGTTGCTTTCGTGAACGAACAGGCACTTCCCTACCGGGTGAGTGAAGCGGCGGGTCTTGTGGACGCCAGCGGCAATATCCGTGGCACCGTGTTTGGTGAAATGAGCGCGTTAGCCACACAGCACGGTGCGATCAATGTGGGGCAAGGGGCACCTTCGAGCCCTACCCCTGATTTCCTCATCGACGCTGTTTCGCACTTCATGCGAGCCGGCATGAACCAGTACGCACCGCCAACCGGGGTGCCGCAACTGCTCGACGCAATCGTGGCTCAGCGTTTCCGCCGGTACAACCACGCTGTCACCCGGGACCATGTATTGGTGACAGTGGGAGCCACGGAGGCTCTCACCTCGGCGATTATGGCCCTGGTGCCCGAGGGCGGAGTCTTACTGACCTTTGAACCGTTCTACGACTCTTACGCGGCGGCCACTGAAATGGCGGGGGCACGGTTGGTGACCGTCCCGCTGGTCTTTGACAACGGGGTGTGGCAGCCGGACTGGGACGCGTTTGAGGCTACGGTGAGCTCTGCCGACGCGGTCTTGCTTAACACGCCACACAATCCCACGGGAATGGTGTTGGGCCGGGACGACGTAGTCCGGATCTTTCAGGCGTGCGAGGACGCAGACGCGTGGCTCATTACCGACGAGGTGTACGAATACCTGGTGTTTGACCCAGCTGAGCACGTGTCAGTCGCGGCGCTGTTCCCGGATTCGCACCGGATTGTCACGGTGTCGTCTGCCGGTAAAACGTTCAATGTGACTGGGTGGAAGATCGGCTGGCTCGTGGCGCACCCGCAGGTTCGTCAGCAGATTCAGGCGCTTAAGCAGTTCTTTTCATACACGTCAGGCACCCCGCTTCAGCCAGCAATTGCCCAAGCGCTCAACGAGCATGAGGATTTCGCTGAGCAGAACCGTGACGCATTGAAGAGGTGCCGGGATGTGCTCATGGATTCTTTGGAGCGCGTGCCCGGGATTACGTTCAATCTTCCGGCTGCCGGTTATTTCACTGTGGTGGATTTTGCTGAGGTCACCGCGCATGATTCGCACGCGTTGAATGAGCTTCTCACCACCGAGTTTGGGTTCACGGGCATTCCGGTGAACCGTTTATGCCGGGCCGGTTCCCCGGTGGCCAAGCGTTTGGCACACGCGCTTCGTCTGTCGTTTTGTAAAACGGAAGACGAAATGCGCGAAGTGGCCACTCGGATTGACCGCCTCGCGCAGAACATGGACGCGTTGAAGTAGGTTGCCGAGGCTGGCCCTGGTTGGGGGTATAACCCCGGTTGAAGCCAGCGCCGCCCCCCCGCTTTCGTTGTGGTTACTGGTTTTCTGCAAACACAGCGTCGAGTGCTGTGGTGAAGCGTTCTACCGCCGTGTCGACGTCGGCCCACTTATCTAGACCGAACAGCCCAATGCGGAACGTCTTCATGTCTGCTGGTTCGTCCACCTGGAATGGCACTCCCCCGGCGACCTGAACACCAGCGCGTGCAAAAGCAGGCACGATGTCGTCACGTTCAGTGTTGACGACAACGACCGTTGGGGATTCAAAGCCAGGCGCGGCAACGGAAGTGAAACCGCGTTCGGTAAGTGCTTCACGGATCCGCGTCCCGAGGTCGTTCTGGCGTTCGCGTAGAACGTCAAGTCCGGTATCGAGGGCTTCTTTCATGAGGCCCAGGTTGTGCTGGATGGTGTCGGTGGGCATGGTGGCGTGGTAGCCGTGTGCTCCGGTGACATAGCCGTCACAGATGTTGGTCCACTTCTTCAGATCCAGTGAGAAGCTAGAGGTTTCCGTGGAGTCGAGGCGTTCGCGTGCGGTTTCTGAGAACATCACGTATCCGCATGCTGGTGAGCCACTCCAACCTTTTTGGGGTGCGCTGACCAGGATGTCTACGCCAGCTTCTTCCATGTTGACCCACAGCGGACCGGAGGCCACGCAGTCGAGGACAAACAATCCGCCTACGCTGTGCGTTGCATCGGCCAGGGCACGCACGTAGTCATCAGGCAGGACCATACCTGCGGCGGTTTCCACGTGGGGTGCGAATACCAGGTCTGGTTTGTTGTCCTTGATGTGAGCTACTACCTGGTCGATGGGTGCTGGCGCGAACTGGTGGTTGCCCACGTGCTGGGCTTTGAGAACATCATGACCCGCAGGGATCTTGCCGGCGTCAAAGATTTGTGACCAGCGGTAGGAAAAGAGCCCGTTGCGCACAACCAGAACGTTTTTGTCGTTGGCAAACTGGCGGGCGACGGATTCCATGGCATATGAACCACCGCCAGGTACCACAGTCGCCGTGTGAGCGTTGTACGTGGAACGCAGGATCTGCAGGGTTTCCTGCATGACGTTCACAAAACGTTTGGACATGTGGTTTAGCGACCGGTCGGTAAATACCACCGAGTATTCGAGAAGGCCACCGGGGTCGACGTCTGGGCGAGGCAGTTCATTAGCAGTCATGACATTCACAATAGTCGTTTATTTCAGTAAAGGAATTTAGGCGAACTTCCGGACCATGTACGCGGCTTCACGACCGTCGGGCAGGCGGTCGATTTCGCCGGTCATGCGGAAGCCTGACCGGAGGTATGCGCCAATTGCCCGCTGGTTTTCTTCAAAAACTCGAAGTTGGATTTCCGTGTATCCCGCGCGCTGGGCTTCTGTGAAGACCGCGTTCGTTAGTGCGTCTACGGCACCGTGGCCACGGTGCGCAGGGTGTACCCATGTGCCGCCGAGGTCGGCGTGACCGTCTCTGACCGCAAACGTTGCGAACCCGATGTCGTGGCCCTGCTTTACACACATGAAGATGGTGAGCGTTTCGAGACGTTCCCGCCATTTTGCTTCGTCTACCTGAGATTCTCGCTCGTATGGTCCGCTAAACGCAGCGGGGGCGTCTTTGAGCGATGCGAGGCGAATTGCACGCACGCGGGACCAATCATCCGGTGTCATGCGGACTATGGAGTGGGTTTGAGCCATTCTAACCCCCAGGGATTCTCGATGTGTGCGTCTTGAGTCTTCGTTGAGCTCCCGAAGCTTAACGTGATTACTTCCTGCACGGCGAGGCAGGAACAGCAATGCACGGTACTCAGATCTAAACACACTGCATTCACCAACGTACACACGCACCGAGGTGGTTCACGCATGGTTGCACCATCGAATACTGGAGGAGTATCGTCGCATTATGAGAGAAATCAAAGGAGAATCTACTCATGAAAGCCCAAAAGCGCCATCGCGAGTAAGCATATGGGCTGTTCTAACTTCTTTCTTGATCCTGTGGGTAACTATCACGGCGGTCGCATTTAGCAGTGGGGCCAACTCCGCCGCATTTGTTATCAGTGCCGTAGCTTTGGTCCCGTTAGTTATCTGTGGCGCTCTAATCGTTCTGCGGGATCACAGACGACACTAGTCACAGCTCTTCGCAGGGGCACGCAAAGCCCGCTTTACCAGATCTCGTAAAGCGGGCTTTGACTTGGTGGCGGGGGAAGGATTCGAACCTCCGACCTCCGGGTTATGAGCCCGGCGAGCTACCTAGCTGCTCCACCCCGCGGCGCACATACAACTATACGTTAAGAACGCGTAACCACCAAACAAACAGCACGTGATCCTCGCCACTCGACGATCACTAGCCTTCACCCTGGCCACCACCAGCCTGCTGGTCTTGGAGTTTTCCGGCTTCGTCGAGCGCCTTACGCAAACGTTCTTGCGCTTCACCGTACTTCTTCCAGTCACCGTCCTTGAGGGCCTGGTCAGCTTCCTTCATGGCGTTACGGGCGTCCTCAAGTGCCTTCTGAAGGTTTGGTTCGCGCGCAGGCTTACCCTTCTCTTCGCCGGCGTCGGCACCACCCTTCTCACCTTCGCTGGCTTCACCAGAAGAGTCCGCGTCACCAGCACGCGCACCGGAGTCTCCCCCGAATACCTGGTCAAGAGCTTCGTCAAGAGTCGGCGCGAATCCGATCTGTTCACCGAACGCCACCAACACACGCTGGAGCACTGGGTACGAAGTTTCACCAGCCGAACGCACATACACCGGCTGGATGTACAACAGACCACCCGCAACCGGCAGTGTCAGCAAGTTACCGTTCTGCACCTTTGACTCACCTTGGCGCAGAAGGTTCAAACTCGACTGAACATTGGGCTCAGTGTTGAAGTTGTTCTGTGCCTGACCTGGACCAGGGAACGTCGTGTTACGCGGAAGCTGAAGCAGACGCAGCTTTCCATAGTCGTCGTGCTTAACACCCTTCTCATTACCCGCGTCCGCATTAGCAGCCAAGAACCCAGTCAGGTTGTTACGCGTCTGACCCTCAGTGGGTCGTGGAATGAAGGACGACGTCAGTGAGAACGCTGGCGCGTCCTGATTCGGCATCTGCAACGTCAAGTAGAACGGCGGCTGCATCAGACGCGACTCTTGATTCACCGTGGGGTCGGTTGGTGTTGTCCAGAAGTCCTGCCCCGTGTAGAACGAGTTGGCATCGTCTACGTGGTAGCGCGTCAGCAAGGAACGCTGCACCTTAAACATGTCTTCTGGGTACCGCACGTGGCTCATGAGATCCCCGCTCATCTCTGACATTGGCTTCACCATGTCAGGGAAGATCTTGGACCATGTTTTCAGCACTGGATCTTCGTCATCCCACTTGTACAGGTTGACTGATCCGTCATACGCGTCAACAGTGACCTTCACCGAGTTACGGATGTAGTTCACCTGCTGCGGAGGCAAGGCCGCCGTAGTGCCTGAACGCTGCGTGTTCGAGTCCTGCGTTGCGTCCTGCAGTACCTGTGGCGTGGAGTATGGGTATTCCTTGGACGTGGTGTACCCATCCATAATCCACTGCACACGGCCGTCGACAACCGCGGGGTACGGGTCACCGTCGATCTGCAAGAATGGCGCAGCCTTTTGCGCACGCTCACGAGGCGAGCGGTTAAACAGAATCTGTGACTCCGAGTTCAGCGCATCCGACAGAACAATCTGTTCGTCTTGGAACTTAATGGCAAACAGCAAGCGGTTAAAGAAGTTGCCCACACTGGGCCCGCCGTCACCCTTGAAGGTGTTGTACACCTGGGCGCCACCGTCTTCGTTGTCAGCGGGGTAGTCAATTTCGCGTGGGTCTGCACCTTCAGGGGCACCGACAATCGAGTACCGAGGTGACCGCTCACCAAAGTAAATACGTGGTTCGTACTCCCCCAGCTCACCGGTAGGTGGAATGTTCGCTTCCAAGAACGCGGGCTGTCCATCGCCACCCTGACGGTTACCGTATGCGGCAACTACACCAAAGCCGTGTGTATAGACAACGGCCTGGTTCAGCCACGACGAATCGGCTTGCGACGCAGGGTTGAGTTCACGGACCGCGATCACCGTGTCCTGCATTTCATCGTTGATGTTGTAGCGGTCAACGTCGAGCTGTTCAGGGAACGAATAGAACGGGCGTTGCTGCTGGATCTGACGGAAGGTATCCGACACCAGATTCGGGTCCAACAGACGAATCGACGCCGCTGTTTGAGCGTCCTCACGCAAAGCACCCGATTTACCATCGGTGGACGGTGAGTACGGAATCACTTCCACATCATCGATCCCATATGCGTGACGTGTGGCGTCGATATTGCGCTGAAGGTATTCCTTTTCCAAGCTCTGTTCTGACGGTTGCACCTGCAACTGCTGCACCGTTGCGGGAAGCGCAATGATCGACACCGCGCCCAGAATCAGCAACATCAGAACAGACACGATCGACAGTTTCCACACGTTTCGGAACGCGTTAGCCGCCATGATCACCGCAACCACGACTGCTGCGATCGCTACGATCAACATCGCCGGAAGCGTAATGTTCACGTCTTTGTACGACGCACCCGTCATCAGACCGCCCGTCGATGTCAGGACGGAGTACCGCTGGAGGAACATGCGAACACCCTGCACCAGGATGAGCAGACCAGCTGAAATCGCGAGGTGGTAGCGCGCTGTTTTCGACACGGTCAGTTTGGAGTCGTCGCCTGGGCGGATTCCTCCCATGAGGTAGTGCGCGATAACGGCTGCGATGAGGGACAGCAACAATGCCATGGCAACGTAGTCTGCGACCGTGCGGAGCAACGGGAAGTGGAACACGTAGAAGCCCAGGTCCATGTTGAACTGAGGATCTTTTTGCCCAAACTCACTCGCGTTGACAAAAAGAAGGGCCTGTTGCCACGCAGCTGACAGCGCTACTCCACCCATGACACCAATAACGGCTGGAACCACGATCGTGACCACCCGGCGCAGCGGCTCGATTGCTTCCCTGTACCTGTCAAGGTTCTCTTGGCGCGGAGACGTTGGGGCGTACACCGGGCGTTTCTTGTGCGCAAGCATCAACGGGAACCAAATGGCTCCTCCCATGATGATCACACCAACAAAAAAGAGAATGATCTTAGCGATCCACTCCGTGGTGAAGACCTGCAGGAATCCAAGTTGCTGGAACCACAGGGCTTCGGTGAAAACTTGCGCGAACACCACGAACAAAACCAGAAGTACAGCTACTGCTCCAAGAGTGAGCAAAAGCGGTGAAGGCTTCTTCGTTTTTTGGCTTGGTGTACTCAACCGTTCTCCTCGCTAACCAGAGCACATGGTGACTGTGCCGATGTCATCGTGTGTGATCGCGTCAATGGCGTCGACTGCCGTATCTAGTGTGTCGACGCGAATCACTTTCATGTCGAGCCCCTTCGCGGCCTTAGCTGCTTCAGCACAGTTGTCCGCTGGGCTCAAAAAGTAATCGTTTCCCGCTTCGTTGGCTGCCACGACTTTCTGCCTGGCTCCACCAATCGGGCGCACCGTTCCGTCTTCGGTGATCTGGCCGGTACCCGCGATGCGTTTCCCATTCGTCATGTCGCCGGGTTCCAGCTTGTCGATGATGGTCAGAGCAAACACCAACCCAGCGCTGGGTCCGCCCACGTCTTCAAGGTTGAACTTCACCTCGATGGGAAAGTCATATTTCGGAGCCAGAACCACGCCCAGCTTGGGCCCGTCGGTCGTGTCCTTAGGCGTGATCTTTTCGTGAAGCTTCTTGCCGCCGCGCTGGATGTCCAGTTCAACTGGGTCACCCATGGCAACCGTGTCCTGCATACGGGCGATGTCTTCAGCGCTGCCCGAAATCTTCTCACCGTTGAGCGCAGTAATAATGTCGCCAGGTTCCACAGCCCCTTCAACTGCCGCGCCTTGCGCCACGCTTCCCACACCCAGTTGTGTTTCGTATTTCTTGCCGAGGTGGTTCAGAGCGGCCGCCACCGCATAGTCTTGCGAGCTTGCCATCTGAGCGTTGTTTTCCTGCGTGACTTGGTCGCGCGTTGTGGTCAGCGGGTAGTAGGCCTCGCTGGGAACGACCGTGTCCTTCTTCTTTACGACCGACCACAGGGCTTGCGATGGGTATACCTGCCTGCCGGGACCACCGGCCACGGCGACGGTGAGCATATCCAAGGTGCCCGAGGTGGGGTAAGTTTTCGCGCCCGAGATAGTAACGACCTCGGTCCCTTCATGCTCACCCAGCGTGTTGAAAACCGGGCCGGGCATTTCAACCAAGTACGGGACAGGAATGAGGGCCGCGATGATAACGAGCCCGTACGTCACGAGAGTGGAAAGAGTTGTTACGTGAAGTCGCTTTTTAGGCGTTTTTGCCTGGGCACTCGTAGTCACGCAACGTTCCTTTCGTTAAAGCACAACTAGTCTAGCCGATTCGCAGGAAACTCTAGACATCGAAGAGCGCCGGCTGTACGTTCGCTCACAACGAAAAACGGTCGAACGCGCCTTCAGCATGGAAGGCTTTTTCAAGTTCGATCGTTACGCTTTTAAACAAGCAAACTAAGGGAGAAACGATGAGCGACAAGGATCGCGACAAAGATTCATCGGGCGATGACCCACTGAACAACCTGTTCGGCATGCTGTTTGGCGCAGGCGGTGCTCAGGGAGGCGCCCAGGGTCAGTTCCCTGCAGGGGGAATTCCGATCGACGGAAACATGCTGTCGTCTATCCTCGGCCAGATTCAGGGACTCATGGGCCAGTCGGGCGGCGCCGGCGATGTCGCACGGCAGACTGCAGCCAGCAAGGTTCCCACCCCGGACCCCAGCGTGACAGACGAAGTCTCGCGCGCTACCCACGACGCGTTCCGTTTGGCTGAACTGTGGCTCGAACGGGTCACCGAGTTCACCACGACTAACGAAGCTCAGAGCCTGACACGCAAGGATTGGGCTACGCAGTCGGTCGAAGGATGGGTGGAAATCGCCCAACCTATTCAGGCGAACATGTCACGCACGTTCACCGAATCGATGTCCGACCAGATTCCTGAAGAAATGCGCCCATTCATGTCGTCAATGTCGTCGATGATGACGAACATGTCAGCGTCGCTCTTTGGGGCACAGATTGGCGAGGCCCTGGGCACGCTGTCCGGAAGCGTTCTCACAGGCACGGATTACAATCTGCCCATTCTTGACGCTCCAGCACTGATCGAATCCAACATATCTGGAGCCTCGGCAGAGCTCGACCTCGATCACACGCAGTTGCGCATTTTTGTGGCATGTGTGGAGCTAGCCAAGCGTGCACTGTTTGCCTCAACTCCGTGGTTGGCCGGCCACATCCGGACCGCGTTTGCCAAGTACGCGTCGAACGTCGAAGTCGATTCCTCCAACATCCACGACATGATGGGCAACATCAACCCACAGAACATGCACGAAGCCACCGAAGAGCTTCGCAACGGCATGTTCAAGCCGGTCTCCACCGAGGAAGGCGAGCAGGCGAAAGAGTCGCTCACCCGCATTGTGTCCACGGTCGCCGGGTGGGCCGATGTCGTGGCGTACAACGCGTGCGAAGCCCTGGAACAGCGCGACGAAATCCGTGAGGCACTCAGGCGCCGTACCACCATGACATCCGACTCAGAGAACGCGTTGAGCCAGCTGATTGGCCTTGACCTTACTCCTACGCGACTGCGCGACGCTGCGGCTCTGTTCACGTACCTTGAGTCCTCGGAAGGCGCGCAAGCACGAGACGCCGTGTTCTCTCACCCTGACGCGCTGCCCACGAACGCCGACCTCGACGACCCACTGGGCTACTCCGAGCGCCACTCAGAGCAGGCACAAACCGAGGACGACATGGACGAAGCCCTGCGTCGGCTCCTCGAAGAAGAATCGTGACGGCTGACCCGCGCATCGCGCACACGGTGCGCACCCTCGCCGAGGTGGTAACCACCTCGGCGATGTCCGTCACCGAATTCGTGTCCAGCAACTCCCGCCCGCTGGACCGTTCCGGCGGACCCGCTCACGTGACGGCAAGTTGCGTGGTCTTCTCCCCCGACTTCACGCGCGTGCTCCTGACCCATCACGCAAAAGGACGGTTCTGGGTGCAGTTCGGTGGCCATGTGGAACCAGGGGATGCCACCGTGCGCGATGCAGCACTGCGCGAAGCACGTGAAGAGTCCGGTGTGCAGGACTTTCCTTGGTTGTCACCTCAGCCCGTTGACGTCCACTCCCATGATCTGCCCGGGGCGTTTGGCGCCTGCGCCACACATCACGACGTTGTGTATGGGGCGGTGTTGAGCCCGGACGCCCACACCCAGGTTTCAGATGAGTCGCTGGACGTGAAGTGGTTCCCCGTCGACGACCTGCCTGACACAATCGTCGATGACCTGCCTCAGCGCCTTCCAGGCCTCATTGAGGCGACTCGTAGTCAATACCTCGGCTGAAGCCTTCGAGGAAGATATCTGCATCGCGCGATCGCGGATACCGCTCCGTGAGCTCACGGAAGCGTGGCCCGTGGTCGCTTTCGCGTAAGTGCGCGAGCTCGTGGACCAGCACCGCGTCGAGCACCCAGTCGGGCACGGCTTGAAGCCTGTGGGACACGCGAATGGAGTTCGATACCGCTGAGCACGAGGCCCAGCGGGAGTTCTGGTTTTCGACCCATTTCACCGACTGTGGCTCGATGTCGTCCTTGAAGTATGCGGAGTTGAGGGTTCGGGCACGCGCGAGGAGGTCCTCATCAGACGCCTCTGTGCCACTTTTTGCACTCAGGCGCGTTAAGAGCTGGGCGATCTGCGCGAGGTCCATGCGCACGTCATAGTGCATGGGCGCCGCCAGTTCCCACCGTCCGCCACTTCGTTTGAGCGTCACGGTTTTCTTGCGACGTGCCGAGTGCTTAACGTGCAGTTCACCTGACTCGATCATGCGCGCTACATCTTGGGCAGTGAAGCTGTTCTTCATAGCAACTAGTTGTAGCAGATGGCATTCAACACGCCGACGCTCAAAAGTTTTTTCATCCACATAGTTGAGCGAGTGTGGAAAGTAGGTTTTCACGGCGCGTTTCGGCTGATAAGCGGGGATTTATATGCCGCTGGCCATACGTTGAAGGCACAGGATTTTTCTTTTGCACACACTGTTGTCCACAGATAATGCACATGCGTACACAGCTGTATTTGAAAATTCCACACGATCTGTGGATAACGAAATTGATCACGGGCAAAGAAAGGTTTAGGTTTTTATCTCAGACTCGCGGAAAACCCGGACTTCATGGCAAGGGGAAGGTCTATGAAGTCCGCGCGCGGCTGCGAGACTCAACGGACGAGGAGACTGTTCGCCTGGGAATTTCCCTGTGGAAAACCCAGTCTGAACGTCTCCTCGTTCGCATGTTTGGAAAAAATATCAACAAGTTATCCACATTTTTCATAAGCCACTTCTTTTCGCCTCTGCCCCTCCATACGCTGAAAGAGGAGGTGAGACGAATGTTGATGTTCAACAGATCGGTGCCACTGGTGTGGCGGTCGTCCTCATGTTTACAAATCGGCATTGACGATCCTGTGCTCATTGATGGTTTGAGCACGGCTGACCGGGAGCTTATCGAGCTCATCAAAATGGGGATATCACCGGAAGTTTTAGCCGACAAAGCATCGCATGTGGGTCTCACCCATGAACGAACAGCGTCACTGTTGAACTTGTTAGAAGAGTCCCAAGCTTTGGTTCCCCGTGTACAGTTACACACCACTCCCGTCACGTATCAGGTCGATGCCGTTGCACACTCACGCCGAGCGAACCCCAGCGAGTTTATGGTGGCGCTGAAGAAGCAGAAAGTCGTGTGCGTAGGACCGTTGGCGCCTGAACTTTCCAAGCTTCTGTCTGCGTGTGGGTTCAACGTCACATCTGCCACATCTTTACTCCAGGCGAAGGTGCGAGACGGGTCGATTGTGGTTCTTACGTCGGTGTGGGTTCCGGATCTCATGGGAGCCCGCTCATTACACGACTCAGGGACGCAACATGTGAGCGTCTGTGTACAGCAGGAGCAGGCCACTGTCACTCACGTGGTCTGCCCCAGTCTCACTCCGTGCATTACGTGCCTGACGCATTACATCATCGATGTCGACGACGACTGGATGACCGGATGGCGTGGTTTACGCGAGCAAGCACCTTCTGCCCGCCGGGTAGATCCGTTACTTGCATGGTCGTCGCTTGTCACGTGCGCACGTGTGCTTCGTGAGTATGTGCTACAAGATTTCACGATCCCGCACACACACCGTGTGGATTTGGCAGGCGACGTGTCTACGTCGGTTGCCCAGTTTCACACCGCGTGCGACTGCCGTGTGGCTCAAGTGCTCGAAGACCTCACGGCTTCGAGTATGTCGTCTCCAAACTGACCCAGCTTCACCGGGCCAATCCCAGATACTTGCCCCAATTCATCGAGCGATTGTGGGCGTGCCTGAGCAATCGACATCAACGTTGCCGTGGTGAGCACCATGTATGCAGGTACGTCGAGTTCCCGAGCCGTCTGCGTACGCCATTCCTTGAGCGTATTCACCATGTTTTCGTCAACGGCCTGACTACATTCGTGACACACTCTGTTTCGCCGCTCTTGCGCACTCACGAGCGCATTTCCACAGCCGCATGCACGGGTCGACGACGCTCGGGCTTGCTGCCGTCGTTCACGTTGAGTAGGAGTATGGCCCCGCATTTCGCCGATGAACCGAGACGGCTTCCTGGTTGACTGCGCACTTGCCTGACGGGCTTGAGACCAGCTCACAGTCAGCGTGTCTTGTGCTCGCGTCACTGCCACGTAGAACAGTCGCCGTTCTTCAGCCACCGCCAAAGGCGTTGACGCATACGAAATAGGCATGAGTCCTTCTGACATTCCCACAAGATAAACGTGTGGCCACTCCAGACCTTTTGCCGCGTGGACACTGGCCAAGGTGACGCCTTGCACGCTGGGCGCGTGCTGAGCCTCGGCTCGTTGCTCAAGCTCAGCAACAAACTCACTGAGCGGAACCGGCATGTCGCTGTCCTGTTGCATCTGTTTGGCTAGGTTCACTAAGGCGTTGAGTGACTCCCACCGCGCACGCACTGCACCGTGGACGCGCGGGCCCACTTCTTGCCAACCCAACGTCGTTAACAGATCAGCGACAACCGTATCGAGCTGACCAGTTTTTCCTTGCGACATGTTTGCTCGTAAGAGCGCTCCGGCCTGACGGATTTCGGGTCGCGCAAAAAACTGCTCGCCACCACGGACTAAATAGTGGATTCCGTGTTCATCGAGGGCGTGTTCAAAAGCGGGGCTTTGGCCGTTGGTTCTGAAGAGAATCGCGATATCGCTTGCGGGTACCCCACTGCTGATCTGTGCCGCAATACGCTGTGCGACGCCTGTGGCTTCGGAAGCGTCGTCGGGGTATTCGTGGAACGTGGGTGCGACTCCCCCGCTACGTTGTGGCTGAAGAACCATACGGTTCCTGCCCGTGTGGGCAAGTACCTTGTTCGCTGCCTCAACGATGGGCGGTGTGGACCGGTAGTTACGCACTAGCGAAATAGTCCGGGCTTGCGGCAACACGTTGCCTAGGTTCATCAAGTAACTGTCTCGAGCTCCAGCGAACGTGTAGATGGTCTGTGCCGGGTCACCTACGACGCACAGACTGTCACGTTCTCCTAACCAGTTTTTCAACAGTTCGTACTGGATAGGCGAAACGTCTTGGAATTCGTCTACGACGAAGTGCCGGTACTGCTGGTGAATCTTTGCCGCGATGTGGGGTGTGCTCGCCATGACACCGGAAAGGATCAACAGCACATCTTGATAGTCGATGAGCCGATTGGTGGTTTTGTGGTCGGCGTAGGCGCGCATGATCGCGACCATAGCCGTGGTATCGATCCCGGGCGGAAGTTCACGCGACTGTGCGAACTGCGGATAGTCGTCTATACCTACAAGGTTCACGGCCGCATACTCCAGCTCCGCGGCGACGTCGCGAATCGTCTCGCGTTCAGGCTCAATGCCAAGCTCTGACAGGATCCTTCGTAACGGACCAAACTTGCCGTCCATGAGTTCAGGAAACGGCCCTTGCGCGAATTCCGACCAAAAGTACCGCAACTGTCTGAGCGCCGCAGAGTGAAACGTGCGCGCTTGTACCTGAGGAACACCCAATCCACGGAGCCGGGAACGCATCTCACCCGCCGCTTTCGCGGTAAACGTCAGCGCAAGAACATGCTGAGCCGGCAATTGCCCAGTGTGGGCACCGTAGGCAATCCGGTGCGTAATAGCGCGCGTCTTACCCGTTCCAGCTCCAGCGAGCACAACGAGCGGTCCACCTTCGTGGGTAACGACTTCACGCTGTTCCGGGTCGAGGTTATCGAGTAGTTCGCTCACGCACTCATCCACCTCTCCAGCATTTGCCCCGCAATCGACACCTGCCCGGGGACAGAGATTGCCCCCGCTTCGATCTCCCGTTGCAGCTCATCGCGAGTAAACCAGCGCACTGTCCGCATTTCATCAAAGTCAGCGCACGCGTCACGGGACTGTGCGCGGGCAAAGAACCCCAACATCAGCGAACATGGAAACGGCCACGGTTGCGACCCCACATACACTGGGTCTTCACAGATCACACCCGCTTCCTCACGGACCTCCCTTACCACTGCCGCTTCAAGCGTTTCGCCTGGTTCGACAAATCCCGCGAGCAGTGAGTACCGCCCTTTTGGCCACATGACATTGTTGCCAAGCAAGATCCGTTCGGTCCCGTCGTGGTCAGTGTGAATGACCGCCATGATGACGGCAGGGTCGGTCCGGGGAAAGTGTTCACTGCCCGTGCTGGTGTCGGTGCGTACCCATCCCCCCGCCGAGGTCGTCGTTGGCTTCCCATTACGCGGTGAGTGAGTGTGGGTACGGTGCCAGTTACCCACCGCGACGAGGGCCGTGGCCAATCCGGTATCTGTTTCCGAAAGGTCCAATGCGATGGTCCTTAAGTCAAACCACACCGGGTCCGTTACATGAATGCTCTGGGCCGGCGCGTCCAAGTAGTCCTCAGCGGACGCCCCCGGCCGGTTGAGGTGGTCGTCGATACGGGTCTTCGTTTCATCGTCAATTTCAATTCCGACGACGTCGCCCGCACCCGTTTCTCCCAGGTAGATCCGGGTTCCCGTCATGGCGAGCTGCTCGACGTCAGCGGCCGAGAACCGGTGGAGACCACCCGCGGACACCAGCAGATAACCGCGGTGCGAACACACGATGCGGGTACGAGACCGGGCCAGCACCTCGGTCAGCGAACCATCTGCACCACGCGCACGGTGGTTCCTCCACACATCGGAGCGCGCGAGACTCGCAGGCGTGATCGTGTACGAGTTCTTCATTGTGCGCCCCTTTCAATCCACGGTGTGGTACCTGTTGTGATCAACCCTAGCGAAAGGGTCTGACACACCTTTTCGGCACAGCGTGATCGCTCGCAGGTGCGGGTACATTGGAAGAGTGGATACGGTATACCTTCGCATGATTGCAGCGGCCCATTCGATCCTCGAGCAGTTCACTCCAGACAAGTGGATGCCTCTGGATGATCCGCGAGGACCCCGATTGCTGATGTCGCAAGGTGACACCTCGTACACAGTGTCCCTGTGGGATGAAAAGCAGGCCGTAGACGCAGGTGCCAGCGATGTCGCTTCGGCAGTTTTGCGATCGGTTCTGCCCAAAGACGCTCCGTTTACGGTTCCACGCACCGTTGTTTCGCAGTCTTTTTCCGCCGGTGAGCTCACAGATACCCGCACCACTCTGGTCGTCGCGGACCCGCTGCCCGGCATTCCCGTGTCGACCCAAGACTTTGTCGAGCAACCCTCGCTCATCGAGTCGCTCGCGCGCACCCTGGCCATTTTGCACAGTTGCGATGCTGGCGCAGTTGCCGACTCAGGGCTGGTAGCGAAGGAACCACAGGAGACTCGCGAACAGCTGTTGGACAACCTTGACCGTGCGGCAAGCACTCGCAAGGTACCTACCCCGCTCTTGGAAAGGTGGGAGCGGGTGCTGGAGACCGCCTCGGCGTGGCACTTCCTTCCCGCCCCCGTCCACGACGCAATCGACGTAGACGCTCTTCGTTGCGACGGCGCGCAGATCGTCGCCCTCACCGATGTTCACCGCCTTCGCGTGGGCGACCCGGCCGTCGACCTCGCGGCTGCGGGCGCGCTCCTGTCCCCCAACAGTTTTGAAGAGTTCCTCGAGCACTACGCCACGCACCGGGAAGTCGACGACCCCGGTCTGCGTCAGCGCATCGACCTGATGAACGAATTTGTCATGGTGGAGCTTCTTTTGACTGCAATCGACAGCGGTGACGCGCAAAGCGTGGATGAGGCTGCGCAAATGTTACGGGATTTCGCCGAGGTCGTTGCCCCTGACGAGGTGACCCACCGCCCTGCTGACGAAGATGAGTTCCGCCCCGCAAGTGCGGGAGTCGCTGTCAGTGGCACCGACAGCGACAGTGCCGAAAACGTTGCCACCACCGACATTTCCACGGACGCTCCCACGGTTGTTCCGTCGGTGGGCCCGGCGGATCGTCCCGCTGTCGATCCCACGGCCGACCCTGACGACGAGGACTCTATCCCCACCAACCGGATCGACACGTAGGGACCCTTCAGCGTTTACGGTGCTTGGTCGAGAATTCCCTCGATGTCGAGACTGGGTAGAGTATCTGGCGCGAATGTCTCGTCGCTTCCTACAAAGTAAAACTCTGCACCCACCTCGCAACCTGCGTATTCCGGTAACTTCTGTACCGCTTGAACGTAGATCGCGAGCTGCGTGGCCATGGTGTCAAGAATCTCTTCTGAAGGTTTCTTGCCCGTTTTCCAGTCGACGACCGTGACGCGATCGCCGTCCTTAAAGACAGCGTCGATCTTGCCGGGCACCTTGCGCCCGCCCAGCTCCAGCTCAAACGGCAACTCAACTGCGTGCGGCACCCGGTTGGCATAGTTCGACCCTTCAAATGTGGAAACGAGTGAGTCGAATCGTTTCCGCACACGCTGTGGAAGAGCTTTCCGCATGTGGGCTTCGTGAATGTCGGTCAGGGCCGACTGCCCATAGTGCTGTTCGACCCATGCGTGAAAAGCGGTTCCCAGCGCCGCGTATTCACTGGGCTCTTGAGGCATTGGACGCTGGATTTCACGCATATACGCGTCTGCGTCAGCACGGTACTTTACTACGTCGGTGGTGGACATGCGCTGTGGAGTCCGAGGTGGTTGTGGTCTTGCGTCGCTCATGATCTTCTGAACACGGGCGACAACCCGGTGGAAACCCTCATCGCCGGAGTCCGGCGTGGCGCTGAGGTCCAGTGGCACCTGCTGGCGAACAAAATCACGTGTGCGACTCTGCTTCTTGTGCTCCGTTTCAGAGATCACGGCCGGCCATTGCACTTCAACTGGAGTGTTCTCCGGAGCTTCCGCATCGCATTCAGGGATCTCGATTCTTGCTCCTGCTTGGTTGAGCACAGTAATCGCTTCAGTCAAGAAGGGCGAAAGCTGATTAGCCGACTTCCGGTGTCCCCAGTAGCTCGCGCCCAACCACAGTTGTTGTTTTGCGCGTGTAACTGCTACGTATGCCAAACGCCTTTCTTGCCGCCGGTGATAAAGCGCAATCTGGTCTCTCAGCGGTAGCTCGGAGTGTCCGACGTTCGAAGCGTCGACAAAATCTTCAATGTCTTCTTTGTCTGCTTCAGTTTCGTCGAACAGGTTCTTCATATCCGACACTGAAGTGTGTGCCCTCTGCGCTAAATCCAGGCGTGGAAGTTTCGTGGCATCACCACGCAATGGATATGGAAGTTCACCCAGGGCAAGCCATGCCCTGTAGCTCCGAGGCTTAGTAGGCAGGTCTCCCGTTGTGAGGAACGGAAGTGCCACCGCGTCGAACTCCAAACCTTTTGAGGCATGCACCGTCATGATGGTCACGGCTGATGGATCCAGTGACTCGGGTGGCGACGATATGGCGTCGTGTTCGTTCGCCAGTTCAAGCCAAGCCAGGACTGCAGTCATGCTAGCCATGGGATTGCGTGCGACGTAGCTGGATACCGCCGAGACGAATGTATCGATGTTTGCTCGGTGCGAATCAGCTCGTTCCGTTGGCAGTGACGCTAGCTCATAGGACATGTCGAAAACTCGGATGATCGTGCGAATCATGTGGATGACTCCCCCATGGTTCTTGCGTACATCGCGGAGCTTGTGTGCCAAGCTACGCAACCTCACATTGGCTGCCTCTGATAGTTCCGCATACTCACGGTTAGCAAAGCTGTCGACGCATTCGATCGCTGTCAGTGGAGTCGCCGGGGCTTCAGCGTTTGCGTTCTTTACAAGTGAGTTGAATGTCCGGAGGTCGTGGGCGCCTAATGTGCAGACTCGTCCCGTTAGAAGACGCATCAGGTGTTCCACAGCGTGAGGATCAGAAGCGACGTTGAGGATAGCAACGATATCGGCGACAAACGGATCGTCCATTCCACCACCGTCGCCCACAACCTGCACATCGAATCCTGCAGCGGTCAGGGCCTGAGCCACCGGGGCAAAGTGCATGCGTTTGCGGACCAGAACGGCACGGTGACCCTCGCGATCGCGCATCCATTCGACCAGGTTTTCCAGTTGGTCGCTCACATACGTGGGGTGAGCTTTCCCTTGTGTCACGCTCACTTCAATGTTCCCCAGAGGTGACGTGACTTCGTTGTTTACTGTGATGGGTTTAAGACGTGTGTCTTCTGAGTCTTCTGGAAGCCGCCCTGCGACCGCGTTGGCAACGGAGAGAACTCGCTGCGAGTTTCTAAAGCTGGTGGTCATTGTGTATGACGCAGTATCGTGCCCAGGGCTCGCGAAGTCGCGCGGGAACCCTTCGATATTCAGTTCGGATGCTCCACGCCATGCATAGATTGACTGGCGCGGGTCGCCCACAGCGGTAATGGGAAGGCCAGCGAACAGGGTCTTCAACATTTTGACCTGGCTGTCGGAGGTGTCCTGGTACTCATCAAGAAACACCACTTTCCATTTAGCACGTTCGCTGTGAACGATGTTTGGGTCAGCCTTCATTGCTTGATATGCAAACGACACTTGATCAGAGAATTGCATTGCGCGCTTCTCTTTCTTTAGCGCAGCGAACGCGCCCAGAAGGTGCGCGAGTCGTTTCTTGTTCCGCACATCAGCAATTGCAGGACAGATCCCGAGGGTCTCAAGGAGAGTGAAAACTTGTTCTGTGACATCTTCTGGCCAGAGCTGGCCAGGCGCGTCAAGGTAGGAGGCTGTTAGTTCCCGTAAGAAACTGCTGTAGTCTTCTTTCTCTTGTGCACCGATGCTTCGCTTGTTCTTTATTGTCGCTATGCAGTCGTCAATAAACTCACTATTAAGGAATGCGTAGAGACACCGGTTCAGATACGTGATGATGTCTTCAGGCGAGCACAAATGCTCATTGGCTTGGCCGGAAAGGTGGATGAGTTCCTTGACCAGGCTCGACCGCGATTTTCCAGGCGGAATGAAGTCTGGGTGAGCGGTTGCAACGACCTGATCTGCTAGTTCAATAGCACTGGCATCGTCAAGGACTTGGGTATCCGGTTCGACCCCAATCGTGGCTCCGTACTCACTTGTCAAACCAGATGCAAAAGAGTTGTACGTCTGAATGGTAGGCATCTCGGTGCTTGGCGCAGTGTTTGTGTTCTTGGAGCGGAACTTGGCGAAGTGAGACGAAATTTTTTCGCTCATCTCACCGGCTGCTTTATTCGTAAACGTGAGCCCAATAATTTGTTGGGGTTCCACGAGTCCATTTGCAACCAGGTAGAGCACGCGTTGAGACACCACCGTGGTTTTGCCTGACCCGGCCCCCGCGATGGTAATTCCCGGCGTGAGGTCAGACTCAATGATTCTGCGTTGTTCTTCGGTAGGGCTGGGTAAATCCAGAATCTGTGCAAGATCCGCGGCAGTGTATTTCATGATTCCTCACTTTCGCCCAGTGCAAATGCTGGGCAGGACTGAGTAAACGCACATGTGCGACACGCTTCATCCGACGGTGTTGCGGCAAACGTGTGTGTGCGTGCTGAACGAACCAAGTTCTCAATCGTTTCGACGGTTGTGTCATACACGTCGGTACCCCGTATGGACTTCTGTTCACGCACATTCGAAGGAGTTTTGCCTTTGCCTGCCGATTTGCGCGGGTAGACCAGTTCACCGCCTGCGCTTTGGGTAATGCCTCGAATGGGCTTGCCGTCATCGATGAAAGTAGCTGAGCCTGATTCGATCGCAACTTGGTACGTTGCAAGTTGTGGATTCTCTTGAACACTGTTTTTAGAAGGAACTGTCTTACCAGTTTTAAAGTCGACGATGTACGCGGCCCCGTCCGGGGTTTTTTCCAAACGGTCAATCCGCCCGCTCACCCGCGCCGACCCTAACGGCACATCGAGGTCAGACCTGACAACGACCTCGGCCGCCACAAACCCTTTATCCTCACGTTTCTTGAGGTACTCGTTCAGGTTCTCAACCGTGGCGCATCCATCGGCATATTCGCGTTGGCGTTCCCATTCGGAATCGAAGCTGAACTCCTGAAACTTCTCATCGAAGAGATTCAGCATGTCGGCAAGTCCCCCGTGTGGGTACGTCTGTGCGATTTCGTGGATGAGATTACCGAACGCCTGCGGGTACGTGTCGATGGTCTGCGACGAGTTCTGGTTAAAGAACCACTTGAGCGGACACTGGGCGTACGTTTCTACTTGTGACGGAGAAATGCGCACCGGCTCGTGAGCTGGAAGCGCCGGAAGCTCAGAACTGGGGCTGAGCCACCACGTGTTGGGGTCTGCTGCCCCCACCCCGCAGCCGTGCAGGGCTTGAAGTAACTGCGCCCATGGTCGTGCGGCGTCTTCGTCGCCCTCTTCAAGCGCCTGGTTCACCTGCAAGCGGGCGTAACCTGCGATTTCGCTCAACGTGCTGGGCAATACATCTGGTTTCTCTGCCCAATATTGGGACGTCCACTCCATGCCTTGAATAGCTGTAAAGAGAGGACTGGGGAGCTCACCATGCCCGTTGATCGCAACCACCACAGCTTGAGTGCGCGCACGGCTGAGAGCAGCGATAAACAGCTTGCCTTCGTCGCGAATGGTTTCGCGACGCCTGACGAGGAAGTCGTGTTGTGAAAAGTTGTCCGCAGACAGTTCTTCCTGCGACGCAGGGTCTTTGAGTGCCCGTATCAACTGTGGGGTCTTGAAGATAGTTCCGCGAACATTGGGATTTGGCCACACGCCTTCTTGTACGTCAGTCACGATCACCGTGTCGAAACTGGTGTGGGCAACGCCTGCGGGTGTCGTGACCGTGACGATGTCGTTGAGCGCCGTGTGCGCCAAGGAGTCTTGCGCAAATTTCTGCGACATGACTTTCATTGCAAAGTCACGCCCTTTCACCTGCCCCGTTGCGCCTTCGTTGAGCTTGTCAGCTAACGCTAGCAACCGGATCACGGAATCGAGGTAGGCAGAATGATGGCCGGAGGGGTTGTGTAGAGCTTTTTCCTGCCACTCATGGGCAACCCCTGCTGCATTCCACACTTCCCACACGGCGTACTGCGCTAGTTCGTCTGCTGATTTCTTTGCCGCTTCCACCATGCGCTTGGCGCGTTCAACCGGAGCTGGGAGTTCTTGTGTTGTTTCCAGTGCCCACTCCATGAGAGTCTCGAGCGGACCTTCCAAGCCGGAAAGCTGGGCGAGTTCACGCTGCAACGAGCGAAGGGTGAGTGCGTCTAGTCCCCCATATGCACCAGTCACACAGGCAGTTGCGACCTGGGGCCAGTCTGCAGAATCAGGGCTCAAGCTTAAGACTTGAAGAAGCGGTAGCGTGGCCGGATCGCTGCCCAAAGCACGGGCGGGTGTCCGCACAGGAATTCCAGATGCGGCCAATTCTTCGCTCAGCTGCGCAGCCGAGGAGGCGCGACGCGTCACAACCGCAATGTCGGCAAACGGCACACCGTCTTGGTGACGGTCGTAAATCATCGCGGCGATCTTTCGCGCGGCGTTCGACCCCGACGAACACTCACACGTAAACACCTGGGACGATCCATCCGCGCTTCCCTGAGGTGCCATGTATCCCAGCGCATGGACGGGATCGGCTGAGCTACGCATGAGCGAATCAACCGTGCGGGTAATGGCCCCTGCTCCGCGAATGTTGGAGTCGCGTGGGTCTAAAACTATGTCCGTGTGGACTCCGAGCTGATGACGCCCTGCAAAAACGTCGCCGCTGGCACCACGGAAACTCTGGGTGGCCGAATCCGGTGAACAGGTGAGTGCGAAACACACGCCGCGTTGGTACAAGGCGCGCAGGAATCCTAAGGCTGAGTCCGGAAAGTCCTGGACACTGTCGCACAAGATCCATGCCGGAAGTATCTCTGGCGCAAAATCCCACGTACTTCCCGGGACGACGCTCGATTCTTCGACAATGTGCTTTGCCTTGGTAAACACCGCCGAGGTGTCTACCGCACCGTCTCCCCAAAAGGTGAGAAGCTCTTCGTACTCGCGCCCTATAAAGGAGAGCACTTCCCATTCGGGCCGGTTGTGAGTGCGGGCGAGCTCAATGATGTGGTCATAGGAGAAGTCGTGGCCCATGATCTCCGAAATCGAGTCACGCAACTGGGTTCGAAACACATCGGTGTGTGCGAGTTCAGTGGTCATCGACGTGGTCCACGTAGGCTCTGCGACTGTTCCGTCAAAGTACCCTTGGAGCTGCTCAGTTAAACGCACATCCTGATCTGCACCTGAAATGAACAACGCCGGGACTCCCGTGGTTGTAGCCGTGTGCGCAGCGACGATTCCAAAAGCATACGAGTGAACCGAACGTGCAGTTGCGGATGAGCGGACAGGAGACTTCAGCTCATCTCGCAAACCGTCTGCGTGTTCACGGTTGGGAGTGAGCACAAGCACGGAGTCGGCGTTCCTACTTTCTGCCAAACGCGCGAAACTGTCCTTCACCACGGTGCTTTTACCTGACCCTGGAACTCCCACAACTCCTATGGAATCTCCACGGCTCAGACCCTCGACGACAGCGTCAGTCGCAGTGCGTAGGCTCAAAAATTCCTTCATGTAACCATTCCAACACGAGGCACTGACACAGTTGGCACATGCGTCAACTAAACTTGCGCGTATGACCTCCCAAAAACGCATGCCCCGCGCGCAACGCCGAAACCAAGTCCTAAGTGTTGCGACTGAGGTTTTCGCTCGTCAGGGCTATCACGCGACGTCGATGGACAACATCGCACTCGAGGCGGGAGTGTCGAAGCCCATTCTTTACCAGCACTTCGAGTCCAAGCACGACCTGTTCACCACGATCATGGACAAGTCGATCGAAGAGCTGGCTCACCGCCTCACCACAACGTTGGAGACGGTGGATAGCCGTGAAGACCGCGTTCACCAGACGTTTTACGGCTACTTTGAGTTCGTCAAAGAAAACCGTGATGCCTTCATCATCATGTCGCGCAACAGCAGTGAACTCAGCGATGCGCGGACTCGCTGGAGCCGCGCTGTGGACACCTACGTTGAGATCATCGCGGATTCTATTCAAGAGCGAAACAATTTAGGCGAAATCCAGGCGTATGTCATGGGTCGCGCGATTGCAGGCATGGCCGAACAAGCCTCTCAGGTGTGCATCGACTATGACGACGTAGACATCGAAGAAGTCGCTCGCCTCACCGCCAAAATGGCTTTCGAAGGTTTGACGGGTGTCGAAAAAGCACAGTTTGCGCTGACACCTGAGCCGGCCCCAGGCGAGCGCTCATCCTAAATCCATTCCGGTTACACTAACTCACATGGAAATTAAGATCGGAATTCGCCAGTCCAACCGTGAACTCACTGTCGATGTTGACTCCAGCGTCGAAGACATCACCGCGCAGGTGAACGAGGCTATTGCGCAGGGGACTGTGCTTACGCTCAAGGACTCGAAGAACCGCACCGTCCTGGTTCCCGCTCAGGCCCTTGCGTACATCGAAGCCGGTTCAGAAACGGCTCACCGTGTGGGATTCGGAATCGGCTAGACCGCGCTAGACAACTAGAAGGCACAGGCTCAAACTCACTGGCAAGAACTGGCCACAACGTCAACCACCGGTTCAGGCACCCAGTCAGGTCACGCCACCAAACCGATTGCGCTCATGCGGCGTGAGTGCCCCGTGAGGGCACTCTGCCAGGCCTTCGCATCCAGGTGTTGACGGTCAGTTGTGAGTTCTACGATGTCCGTGAGGCGCTTACCCGTCTCAACCACCAATTTGCGACCCCACAGGGCTAGGCGCGAACCCAAAATCTCCTGATCGCTGATGAGCTCCCCCAGGCGTTCGCGCAACAGTTCTTCGCGACGTGTATCATCTAAAACGGCGGTGATGACGTTTTTACTGTCCGCATCGAGTGCCAGATGAGAGCTTTTCGCATAGTCCCTCAACAGTCCGTCGTGGACGTAGGACTTCATGAGACTCTCGTGCCAATCCTTTGGTTGCGTGCGTTCGTTGAATGCAGTTAAAGACGGCGCCCTCTCTTCCATGAGTGCCAGAGCATCGCCACCTACCTGTCCGATGCGTTCCACGAGCGCTTCGAAGTGGTTGAGCGCGTAACCGCTCACGCGAGAAAGCTCGACTGTGTCTCGCACGTGAGGAGCGAACTGCGCATCCGTTGCGGTGCTTTGGAAGACGGACAGTTCATATAGAGCCAGAGTGGCCAGGATCGCGGTCGGGGCGTCGTTGTGCATGCCCCTAGCCTAACCGCACAGTAAATCCCCTGGCACACATGACAATGAGGACTTTTGTGACACAAGAAACCTTTGCTGACCTGGGTGTTGAGTCGCCTATCGTCGAATCGCTGACGAACGCCGGCATTACGCACCCGTTCCCCATCCAAGCCTTGACCCTTCCCGTGGCGCTGACTGGCGCTGACATTATTGGTCAGGCGAAAACCGGAACTGGAAAGACGCTGGGCTTTGGTATTCCGCTTTTGCAGCGCGTTTTGAGCGACCAGTCCCGTGAACAGGGTCGTGCGCCGCGGGCCCTGGTCGTTGTCCCTACCCGTGAGCTGGCACACCAGGTTGCTGATGACCTGCGCGTTGCTTCGCGGACCTTCTCGCCATCGATTGTCACCATTTACGGTGGTAAGGATTTTGAACCGCAGATTCGTGCTCTCAAAGAAGGTGCCGATGTCGCTGTAGGTACTCCCGGACGTCTCCTGGATCTGTATGGGCGTCGAGTACTCAACTTTTCGCAGATTTCTACCGCGGTCTTTGACGAGGCCGACGAGATGCTGGACCTGGGCTTCCTCCCCGATGTCGAAAAGATCGTGGCTGCCCTCCCCGCTCGACGTCAGACCATACTGTTTTCAGCGACCATGCCCGGTCAGGTGATTGCACTTGCACGTCGTTACATGTCGCAACCCACCCACATCCGTGCCACGCAGGCGTCCGACACTTCAACGACCTCGGTCAATACCAAACAGCACGTCTACCGCGCCCACTCCATGGACAAGACCGAGCTGGTAGGACGTATCTTGCGGGCCGACGGACGCGGACGCACCATTATCTTCGCCCGCACCAAGCGCACCGCCGACCGCCTGGCCGACGAACTCAAGGACCGCGGTTTCCAGGCACAGGCGCTGCACGGAGACCTCAACCAGCACCTGCGCGAAAAGGCGCTCAAACGGTTCCGTGACGGCACCACCGACGTGCTCGTCGCAACCGACGTCGCTGCGCGCGGAATCGACATCGACGACGTCACGCACGTTATCAACTACCAGTGCCCAGAAGATGACAAGACGTACGTTCACCGGATCGGACGTACGGGGCGCGCTGGTAACACCGGTATTGCCGTCACCCTCATCGACTGGGAAGACGTCGCAAAGTGGAAGCTCATCAACCGCACGCTGGGCCTTGACTTCGACGACCCGGTGGAAACGTATTCGACGTCACCTCACCTGTTCAGCGACCTCAACATTGCCAAGGGCACAAAGGGTCGCATGCCACGCGCCAAGGACGCGGACGAAAAGGGTTCCAACTCTCAATCGCCTGCTAAGGACCGTCCGGGGCGGGGCAGCGCTCCCAAGCGGAAACCGCGCGCCCAGAAACGACCTCGGCGCCGGACCCGAGGTGGCAAGCCCACCCAGCGCACCCAGACTGACCACGCCCAGGCGACCAAAGCGGACGACTAAGCGCACAAGCGCCGCCTTTACACCACCAGATCTACTCCGTACGCGCGTTCTACGATGCGCTCGAGCATGTGTGGACTGGTGGTGTTTTCGGCCAGCTTGTTTGGTTTTCCTGCTCCGTGGTAGTCGCTAGAGCCGGTAACAATCAGCCCATGGTCTTGCGCACGTTGACGCAACTTTTCGCGCTCAGCTAGAGGGTTGTCACGGTGGTCGATTTCTAGGCCGTCGAGCCCCGCTTCGATGATGGCGCGCATACCTGAGTCAGGAACGACTTTGCCTCGCGCACTGGCTGCCGGGTGCGCAAATACTGCAACACCTCCGGCTTCATGGATCATGTCGATGGCGTCAATAGGTGAAATCACCGGCATGGACACGTAGTAGGGGCTGTCGCGGTGCAGGAGCGTGGCGAAGGCTTCAGAACGATCCCCAGCAATCCCCTGATGGACCAGGGCGTCAGCGATATGTGGACGACCAACAGTCGCACCCTCCCCCACATGTTGGGACACGTGCTCCCAGGTGATAGGGAAATCGGCACTCAACAGGTCAACGATCTTGCGTGTCCGGGTGACTCGGGCCGCGCGAATCTTTTCCGTCTCAGCTGTCAGGCGAGCGCCCTGGGGATTGTGCAGGTAGCTGAGCATGTGTACGCTCACACCTTCGTAGCGACACGACACTTCCATGCCACGCACCAAGTGAACGCCATTCGTCCGCGCGGCGTCCGTCGCTTCGTCCCATCCGGCGACCGTGTCGTGGTCGGTGAGTCCTATCGTCGTCACACCACTCGCAGATGCGTGGGCAAGCAACTCCTGGGGTGTCTGCGTGCCGTCGGAAAAAGCGGAGTGAGTGTGCAGATCGATCATGCTCAAAGTCTAGTGCCCATGTGAGACCAACGGCGTGGACTTAGTGCATAGACTGGCTGTATGACAAAAGATACCGCTTCTTCGACCGCATCTAACGACCAACCATTGGCAGACCGCGTCAATAACCGTTCGCGTAGGCCAGCGACCAAGGCGTTCCGCGATTTTGTTGCAAGCGGATGGGACCGCACGCCCATGCCGGCACAGCCCATGGAGGTTGCCCCGTTCGCACGTGAACGGCGTGAGGCCCTGTCGCAGGCTTTCCCAGGCGAGCGCCTGGTAATTCCAGCAGGTGGTTTGAAGGTTCGTTCCAACGACACTGACTACCAATTCCGCGCGCACTCCGCGTTCGTCCACATGACCGGTCTGGAAATGGATTCCGAACCCGACTCTGTTCTGGTTTTTGAACCTACGGAGACCGGTCACGACGTTACGTTCTACTTCCGTCCCCGCGCTGGCGCAGACACGGAGGAGTTCTTCGCAGATTCCCGTTACGGCGAGTTCTGGGTGGGTCCACGCGAGGACCTTGAAACCATGGCAACTAAAACCGGTATTGCGTGTGACAACATCGCAGTTGCATCCGATGCGTTCACCAAGGACTTGGGCGCGATCTCGGTGCGTGTGGTCCGTGGCGCGGACACGACAGTCGATGCGCAGATCGACCAGGCCAGGGCACAAGTTGGCGCCGACTCTGACGTGTCCGCGGCCGGTGACGACGAGCTGGCTCAGACGCTTTCGGAAATGCGCCTCATCAAGGACGAATTCGAGATCGGCCAGATTCGCCACGCTGTCGACGTGACCCGCGACGGTTTCGACCATGTCGTGAAGTCCCTCCCCCGGGCTATCGAACATGAGCGCGGTGAACGTGTGATCGAAACGGCGTTCGAGCTGGCTGCCCGCACCGACGGCAACGGGGTCGGCTACGACACGATCGCTGCGTCCGGCAACCACGCGTGTACGCTTCACTGGATCAAGAACACCGGCCAGGTGCGTGACGGCGACCTGGTGCTCGTGGACGCGGGCGCTGAAGTGGACACGCTGTACACAGCTGACATCACTCGCACGTTGCCAGCTAATGGAACGTTCACCGAGGTTCAGGCCAAGATTTATGACGCTGTCCTTGAAGCGTGTGAGGCTGCGTTCGCTAAAGCTGGCGAGCACGCCCAGCACCCGGTGAAGTTCTCTGAGGTCCACGACGCTGCCATGTACGTCATTGCCCACAAGCTCGAAGAGTTCGGCCTGTTGCCGGTTTCGGCTGAGGAGGCGTTGAGCCCGGAGGGTCAGCAGCACCGCCGTTGGATGGTTCACGGGACTAGCCACCACTTGGGTCTCGACGTGCACGACTGCGCCCAGGCGCGCGCGGAAATGTACACTGACGCGCACCTGGAACCGGGCATGGTGTTTACGATTGAACCCGGTTTGTACTTCAAGAATGAAGATTTGTTGGTCCCTGAAGAGTTCCGCGGAATTGGTGTGCGCATTGAGGACGACATTCTGGTGACAGAAGTCGGTGTCGAGAACCTCTCAGCGAACTTCCCACGTACGCGCGCTGAAATCGAGGAGTGGATCCGTGGGGCTCGCGGCTGACTTTTCGCTCACCCTGCCCGCTGGCGTGCGGATGGGGTGCGCGGAGGTTCCTGGTGGTCTGTCAGGAACCTCGGTGTTGCTGTTGCCACCCGGGTCCACGGTGGGTGTTGATTCCCGAGGTGGTGGCCCGGCCACGCACGAAACGAACATTTTGGCGCCCGGCACCTTGGGCTATGGGGCTGACGCTGTGGTTCTCACCGGCGGTTCTGCGTTGGGGCTCAGCGCGGCCCGAGGTGTCCAAGACACACTTGCCACCTCCTCCATTGGCTGTGAGCCCCTCCCCGGGATCCGCGTGCCTATCGTTCCTGCGGCCGCTGTTTTCGACCTCGGCCGAGGTGCTTCCCAGGCCCCTGACGCGGACACTGGCGCGGCAGCCACGCAGGCGGCGCACGGCAGTGACGGGGCGTGCCGCGGTTCGGTAGGTGCCGGTGTGGGTGCGTGGACCGGCCGGGGATTCGCCCGAGGCGGCACCGGCGTTGCGTCCGTGTCCACCTCTGAGGGGTGGCGGGTGACAGCCGTTGTGACAGCCAACCCCATGGGGTCGATTTTTGACTCCCGTGGCCAGCTCTACGTCGCTGGGGTTTTGGCGGGTTATGGCATTGAGGTTCCACCCGTCCCAGCGGAGGCGCTTGGTGAGCAGATCGAGCGCGCACAGGCACTCAACGTTTCAGACACCAACACCACGATTGCGTGTCTGGTCACGGACGCGCCTTTGACGGATGCGCAAGTCACACGTGTCGCCGCCAGTGCGCATGCGGGGCTGTCACGTGCGATCTACCCGTCGCACACGTTGTTTGATGGTGACACTATTTTCGCCGCTTCCGTGCCTGCAGCTAACGCGGACGCTTCGGCACTCAACGACTACACGTCACCTGCTTTGACATGGTTGGGTGCCGCTGCGGCCGATGCGATGGCGTTGGCGTGTATTGACGCGGTGTTGAGTGCGGATGCGCAAGAAGAGTGGGGTCCAATGGCTATCCCCGCGGTGCGTCAGTTCGCGCCTGACACGGTGTCCGCGTGGGAGTCGGCCAGACTAGCGTTTGCTTAAGAGCGCCCGTGCTTCGTTTGCTTTCATGGGGTCGCAGAGCAGTTGAAATTCGTTTGCCACGACTTGTGGGCGGGCGATGACCTTGTTCTTGCGCCCCATGATTGCGCGACTCACGATTCCCCACAGCATTCCCAGTCCAATACCGATAATGACACCGGGCAACAGGGCACCAGAGCTGAGCGAGTCTTCACCTGAAAAGAACGACATGAGCAAGCCGAAAAGCAGACCTAGCCACGCACCGGTGATCGCACCACGTCCGGCGGCTTGTGCCCATGAGGTGATTCCCATAACGGTTTCGACGATCCGGACATCTGATCCCACGATCGACAGCGCACGCACGTTAAAGCCGTTTTCAGCAAGATACGAGATCGTGGCCTGGGTTTCTTCGCGGCTACGATAGGTACCTAGTACTTCGCCCGTGGGCATCGCGTTACGTTGCATGCTCATACCCCCATTATGGTGGTTCTGCTGAGCAGATTAAATCACCCGTAGCCAGGCGATACAGTTGAAAAGACCTATGAGGAGATTGATGTGGTTGACCGCGATGCGGTGATGAAGGCCCTGAGTACCGTCATAGATCCCGAACTGCGCGTCGATATCGTCACGCTGGGGATGGTGGACGATATCACTGTCGACGCCGGTCACGTTGAGGTGACCGTTCTTCTCACGATTGCCGGATGCCCGCTTAAAGACACGATTACCCGTGATACTGAAGAAGCGGTTTTGGCAGTCGAAGGGGTCGCCGAGGTGACGGTCCACTTGGGTACGATGACCCCCGAACAGCGTGCCGAACTTCGCAACAAGCTCAAGCGTTCCAACCCGTTTAAGGACAGTCTGACGCGCATTTACGCCGTTGCGTCTGGGAAAGGTGGCGTGGGCAAATCGTCCGTGACTGCTAACTTGGCCGCATCCATGGCGAAACAGGGCCTCAAAGTCGGTGTGATCGACGCTGACATTTACGGCTTTTCGATTCCTGGCATGTTTGGGATCACCGGGCAACCCACCCGCGTTGACGACATGATTCTGCCCCGCGTTGCACACGGGGTAAAGGTCATGAGTATTGGCATGTTCATTGGCGGTAATCAGGCGATCGTGTGGCGTGGACCCATGCTACACCGCGCGCTGGAACAGTTCCTCACCGATGTCCACTGGGGTGACCTGGACGTCCTGTTCCTTGACCTGCCACCCGGCACTGGGGACATTGCGATCTCGGTGGCCCAGCTCCTCCCCCAGTCCGAACTCCTCGTGGTCACCACGCCTCAGCATGCTGCAGCGCAGGTGGCGCAGCGCGCCGGTTCGATCGCCGTGCAGACGTCTCAAAAAGTAGCTGGCGTGATTGAAAACATGTCATACATGACCATGCCCGACGGTTCAGCCTTCGACGTCTTTGGTTCAGGAGGCGGCGAGGACGTCGCACAAAACCTCACGGACACATTGGACTACCCGGTGCGCGTTCTGGGTCAGGTGCCGCTGGACCCTCCGGTACGCGAAGGTGGCGACGACGGAACGCCCGCAGTCATTGCGCACCCGGAATCGGCCGCGTCGAAAGTGTTCAGCCAGATGGCACATGAGCTGTCCCACCGCTCCCGAGGTCTTTCCGGCCGTTCCTTGGGTGTCACCCCGTCTTAAGTGGCTTCAGTGTCGAAGGGGGCCGGTTTGGTGCGGTCGCGTTTCTTGGCTTGTTCCATGTAACGCTCGACTGGGCTGATACCCACTGCGGTCTGGGTGGGCGTTTCCTTTTGAGTCGGTTGCCCATCTTCTTCAGCCAACGCTTCACGGACAATTCGCCGGGGGTCATACTGACGCGGGTCGAGCTTCTGCCAGTCCACGTCGAATTCGTCGCCGAAGTCTTCGCGAACCGCACGGCGCGCATCCATGGCTTTGCGACGGAACGTCTTGGCGAATTCGCCGAGCTTTTTTGCGTACTCTGGCATCCGCGACGGCCCTACAACCACAAGGGCCAGGATGATCAAGATGATCATCTCTGTTCCGTTGATGCCAAACATGCCGTCCATTCTATCTACCGTTAGACTTATCCGGAAAAGAACAGGAGGGATGCGTGCGCAATCTGCCAGCCGCTGCACAGTTTGCGGATCGTTTTCACCAAAGTGACGCAGTAATCGACGCGGCACGCTCGCTCGCTTCCGAGTTTCACTGTGCTCCGCTGGGAGCCACGTCCACTCACGTTCTGTCGATGCTCACACGGCTAGCCAGGCCCGCCTCGGCCATTGATGTGGGAACGGGAACGGGAGTTTCAGCGGTCACTATTCTTTCCGCGATGCCGCCCGGCGGAGTCCTCACCACGATCGACACCGACCCGCAACGGCAAGCAGTTGTTCCTGAACTTTTCGACGTGGCCGGGATTTCCCGGCACCGCGCCCGAATGATCACGGGACAGTCGCAGAACGTGCTCTCCCGCTTGGCTGAAAAGTCCTATGACTTGGTGTTCTTGGACACCGACCCGGTAAACCACCTCGAGATCTTTCCTATGGCGCTAAGCAAACTCCGCGCAGGTGGGGTGATCGTGGTCAACAACGCGATGGCCGCCGGCGCGGTAGCCAACCCTGCAGACCGCTCAGCGACGACCTCGGCGACCCGCAGGATGCTCACGTACGTGTCCGAGGTGCCCGACACCGAACGTGTCCTGTTACCTGTGGACGCAGGATTGTTGGCGCTCATCCGTGCGGACTGAGCGGGCACAAAAAATCCCGCGGAGAACCGCGGGAAATTCTGCCCGTACAAGCCTGACGGTTACTGCCCGAGAGCTTCATTCAAGGTTTGAGCCAGATCCTGTGCTTCTTCCTGACTGACCTCAATGACCAGACGTCCGCCACCTTCAATGGGGAGACGGAGAACCAGGCCACGGCCTTCTTTCGTCACTTCGAGGGGGCCGTCACCGGTGCGTGGCTTCTGAGCTGCCATGAAGAATCCTTTCAATCACGTGTTGTGCTTTTAATTATCCACCATCGGGCATGCTTGTGCATACACGATGTCACGAACGCGCTTTTACGGCGGCGAATTGAACGAGCCACCTAAGCTCCACAGCGCGGTCACCCACCAGATTTGCAAGAGCGCCGACGCCACTACAACGACCCACCGCAGAGTCCACGACGATGGCCGCGCAATCACGAGAGCCAGTGGGAACAGCGGAAGCAGAAGCCTAAACGTCGACGTCTGAGGTGTGAAAAACAGCAAGAGGTACACGGAGTAGCCCAGGACGAACTGGCGGTTCTCGTGCCCCATCGCTTTTCCGGGTGAGGTAAACAGGATCACTCCGGCCACGGCAAGCAGCGCTAGGAACAGGACGATGCCCAGGGGCCCGGCCATGCGGTCCGCCCGATCAATCCACTGCACGAACAGGTCAGAGTGACCGGTCCAGGCGGATTCCGTCGATGTGTACGCGTCAAACTGGCCAGTTTTCCACCACGCGAACGCAGGGTGTAGCAGGGCGGCTACGCAGCCGAGCACACCCAGGGTCCACGACGTGACGACTTCACGTTTTGGGTACGGTTCCGAGCCCAGCCAGCGCCACAGCAGGTGGATAAGCATAAAGAAGGAAAAACCCACACCGATGGGCCGTGTCACGTCCATGAGCACAACCGCAGGAATGGCCAGCAGATAACGCCGCTGGGCGATGAGCCACAGGGCCGTGGCAAGGAAGAGAATCGCCATGGCTTCCGCATAGCCTGCCATGAGAGTTGCGGTCGCGGGGAACGCCAGGAAGAATGCGAGCCCAGTGAGCGCTTGAGCAGGGTCAGCGAACTTCCGGAACAGGTACAGAATGACCACGGATGCGGCCCCCGCGCACACCACCGAGGTGATGACCGCCAGAGTCTTAAACTCCAGTCCGGTTATAGAGCTCAAGGCGCCTACCAGCCAGGGGTACAGCGGATAGAACGCCCATGCGTTTTGTGCCACGGAGCCGTCTTCTCTAAGCGGGAGTGGGGTCGGGTACCCGTCTTTCCATATCCGTTCGTACCAGCCAGCGTCCCAGAAGTTGAGGTACTCGATGACGCTGGGCCCGTCGGGGCCATTCCACGGAGTTTCGCCTTGGTGTTGTGCCGCGCTGGCCACAATCGTGAGCGTGAGCAGCCTCGACAAGGCATAGACGACAAGCGCCTGAACCCACACGGGGGTTCGCATCAGGCGGGTGGCCACAGCGTCACGTGTCACTTGTCACGGGCCGCTTTCTTCACGCTGGCGGACGTTGCGCGAGAACTCGTTGACACCTCGGCGGAACCTTTCTTCGACTCCTCTGGCTCACCCGAGGTGCTGGGCTCGCCGGCTGCCCCGGACTCCCCTTCGAGGTCACGAATACGGTCCTGCAGCCGCGTGACATAGGCGTCGACGTCGTTACGGCTGTACCCGAACATCGCGGGGGCGAAACGGGGGTTGTCATCCGTTTCATCAAGCTCCGACAGCTGGTCGGTGTTCTGGGTCATGGGTGAGTCGAACAGTCCCGTTGAACCTGCGACAGCTACGGCTAGCACGGCAAGCGCGGCGATGATTCCCAGAAGTATCCACATGATTAGTTCACCTTTGAGTGCGGGCCAATCCCGCTCGTCACCGCGGCGACGGCTTCTTCAGCAGTGTCCACCACCGTCACGTAATCGAGGTCGTTGGCGGAAATCGTTTGGTTCGCCAGCAGCTGTTCACGGATCCACTCGATGAGCCCCGACCAGTACGACTTGCCCACGAGCACGATCGGGAAGGCCAACATTTTCTTGGTCTGCACCATGGTGAGGGCTTCAAACAGCTCATCGAGCGTTCCGAACCCACCGGGAAGTACCACAAAGCCGTGCGAGTACTTCAAGAACACGGTCTTGCGGACAAAGAAATACCGGAAGTTCATGCCGATTTCCACGTACTGGTTCATGCCCTGCTCGAACGGCAACTCAATACCCAGCCCCACCGAGGTGCCTCCCACCTCGGTCGCCCCACGGTTACCGGCCTCCATGAGTCCGGGGCCGCCACCCGTGATGACCGCGTACCCGGCCTCCGCAATTCCGGCGGCCACGTCGCGTGCGCACTGATACTCCGGCGTGCCCTCACGCAGGCGGGCGGACCCAAACAGCGAGATAGCCGGACCCAGCTCGGCTAATGAGCTAAAACCTTCGACGAACTCCGCTTGGATGCGGAGCACGCGCCATGGGTCTTCGTGGAGCCATGACACCTCGGATTGCGGAGCCAGGAGTCGCTGATCTGTTGTGGTGGTTGGGACGTGGCGCCCTTTGAAGTACATGGGCCCTTTGCGGTAAACATTCTGGTCGGTCACGAGTCAGCCTCAAGAAATGCGTGGAGTTTCTCAACAGCCGTGATGATATCGGAAACCGGCACCTGTTCGTCGGCACGGTGAGCGTACAGCGGGTCGCCGGGGCCGTAGTTCACGGCTGGAATGCCCAGTTCCGAAAAGCGCGCAACATCGGTCCAGCCCAGTTTGGGTTTGGGCTCTTGCCCGACGGTCTTCACGAACTCAGCGGCCATGTCCTGGTTCAGACCGGGGCGTGCGCCCGGCGACACGTCTGTGACGGTGACGTCGTAACCGTCGAAGAAGTGACGCAGGAACTGTTCCGCGTCGTCCACAGTTTTCGACGGTGCGAAGCGGTAGTTGACGGTGAGAACACATTCCTCGGGAATGACGTTGGTCGCGACACCACCGGTGATGCCCACAGCCGAGAGGGACTCGCGGTAGTCCAGCCCGTCCACGGTGATGGTGGGCGCTTCGAAGTCGGCGAGTTGAGCCAGCGCTGGGGCGATCCCGTGGATCGCGTTGACTCCCACGAACGCGCGCGCTGAGTGGGCGCGCACACCTGTGGAGCGCACTTCCACACGGATGGTACCGTTGCAGCCGCCTTCGATTCCGGCGTTTGACGGTTCGCCCAGGATGGCGAAGTCGCCGTGGACCCAGTCTGGGTGATTGCGCGCGACCCGCCCCAGCCCGTTGAGTGAGGCGTCGACTTCTTCGTGGTCATAAAACACCCAGGTGATGTCGTACGCGGGCTGGCGGAGAGCGGCGGCCACGCACAGTTGCATAGCGACGCCTGACTTCATGTCGCAGGCCCCGCGACCGTAGATGATGTCGTCACTTTGGGTGGACGGCACGTTGTTTTCAATGGGTACGGTGTCCAGGTGTCCGGCGATGACGATCCGCTGCCCCAGGTTCTGGTGTGTGCGAGCGACGATCGTATCTCCGTCGCGCAGGAGCTCTAGTTCAACACCTGTGTCGCTGATGCGTTCGACAGCCGCGTAAACAGAATCGGCGATTGGTTTTTCGTTGCCCGACACGGATTCGATGTCAATGAGTTCGCGCGTCAGGGCTACTGGGTCTGCCAGGTGTGGGATGAGCCGTGAAACATCAGTCATGTTTGTTAAGCCTACCTGCCTGACTTTCGCGTGACCGTTAAGGTTGGTGTTATGAGTTCGTATATTTCTGCCACAGGTGTGGCGACCAAGTATCAGGACACGACGCTTGCTGTGTGGTACCCGGCTCCCGTGCTTGAAGACACGGAAGAAAAAGCCCAGAGCGCCGCGGAGGTTGCCGTTCAAGATTTGGACTTGAGTCCTTTGACTGGAACGGACCCCGTCCGAGGTGTGTCTTCCGAGATCGTGACCCTCACCGTTGCGGTGGATGAGGCTCCGCAAGGCGCCGAGGACGCGTACTTGCGTCTGCACGCGCTGTCGCACCGGCTGGTTCGCCCTAATGCGGTGAATGTGGATGGCATTTTCGGGCAGTTGGAGAACGTTGTGTGGACGTCCCGAGGTGCCTGCTCGCCTGAGAATTTCGAGGCTACGCGGGTGCGTTTGCAGGCAACTGGACCGGTTGCGGTGTATGGGATCGACAAGTTCCCTCGTATGACCGACTTTGTGGTGCCGTCTGGTGTGCGCATCGCCGACGCCGACCGTGTGCGTATGGGCGCGTACCTCTCCCCCGGAACGACTGTCATGCACGAAGGTTTCATCAACTTCAACGCGGGCACTCTGGGTGCTGCGATGGTTGAGGGACGCATTTCGCAGGGCGTCGTCGTGGGCGATGGGTCTGATATCGGTGGTGGGGCTTCCATCATGGGAACCCTGTCCGGTGGCGGAAAGTCCAAGATCACAATTGGTACCAAGTGTCTTTTGGGTGCTAACGCAGGTATTGGGATCTCGCTTGGCGACAACTGTGTTGTCGAAGCCGGCTTGTACGTGACTGCTGGTACCCGCGTCACTCTGGAGGACGGAACCGTCGTCAAGGCGTCGGAGCTGTCTGGACAGAGCGATATGCTACTGCGCCGAAACTCCGAGTCCGGTGTCGTCGAGGCCCTTCCTCGCACCTCGGGAGTTTCTCTCAACCCTGACCTGCACTAAGAAGAACACAGTCGCGGCCAGCTGGAGGATACTCGCGCACACCAGCGCGAAGTACCCTGTAGCTGGCCGTGTTGTTTCCATGCCACCGATTGGTGTGCCGTCGGGTGTTTGGCCGTCCCACATCAAGATTCCGTTGGTCACCACCTCTGCCAAAGTAAGTGTGACTACTAGCAAGAGCAGAGTGCTTGCTGCAGCGAGAATGGCTGGAATAAGGGGCTTTTTATAGGTGAGCGCTACGAGGGTCCCGATAGCAGGGAGAACAAAGAGGGCGATAAGGATCAGGACCGTAAGCGCGTTGATGTCGTCAAGCAGACGCAGTGGGGTGCCTTGCGGTCCCGTCCAGACTGCTAGATGAAACGTGCATGCAATTATTCCGGCTGCGATGGATACGAGCAGACAGCCGATTGCAACCCACTTGGATGTTTTCATTTTTGTTTGTACTCCGCTTCGTGAAGAGTTCGTTGTTTTTACGCTCTCACTTCTGGAGTGTCAGAAGGTGTTAGATGTGTGCTTGTTCAGCCACACGGGTTAGGTCACGCTATGTGCGGCGGGTGGGTTGCAGGGTGCTGGGTTGCTGGGTGGCCGGGTTGCTGGGGGTTTCTCGCGGCCGGGGCGCCTCGTTGACGGGAGCTCACTGACAGGGGCTCGTTGACGGGGGCTTGCGTTCTTGGTTCATCTTTCATGAGCAGAAGGCGCAAAGCGAGCGAAACGCGCGTTATATTGCGCAGTTTCGTTCGCTTTGCGCCGTCATGCTCGGTTTGCGCGGTTTCTTCTGGTGTGGTGCGAACGGCTAGAAGTTCGAACTAGCCTGCCTCACTCCCCCTAAAGCAGTAGTCGGGGCCGTGACTCTCACTAGCGAGCTTCGAGCTAACGTCCCCAACGAGCTTCGTTGGCATCTCAACAGCTGAATGCGTTTCACTGAGTGCTTTTCGCGCCCGCAGTCGAGCGTTCGCCGTGCCCATACCTGAGCGTTTGCCATCTCCGCAGCTCACCGCCGTTCGTCCCCACAACTGAGTGCTTGTCGTTTCCATAACTGAGCGTTTGTGGTGTCTTCAGCTGGATGCCTTTGGGTACCCAACTGAACGCGTGTGGCTTCTTTGACTGAACACTCGTTCGAACATAAATCGAAACAAAACGAACAAAACCCTTGACTCTTACATTCGAACACAAATAGAATAGGGGTATGTGAAGGAGGTGAAACCGCGTGACCACAACAATCCACGACCAGCACAACGACATGTACGACGGGCCGGCTGTTGAACTATTCGAAACAGTCAAAACCACCACACGACTCATGGATGAAGCCCGGGTGAAACAAGCAGAAGCAGTCGTTGCGTTGATTAGCGCCCACGTGACGCCGTTGGATGACTTCACTCATGGTCTACACGCAGTGTTTACCTCCAACCCCGGAACTGGACCACTGGTCACTAGCGGGGAAGCAGGGCAAAGCTCTGGTGTTCAGACTTCTGTTGGTGTGGATGATGTGGTGGCGTGTGTGGCCCTGCCTTCGGGTGAAGTGGCCACAGTGGGCAGTGTGGAACGTGTACCGGATGAGTTGCCTGCCCCGACTGAAGGGGTGTTGGCGAAGGTTTTGGATTGTACGCGTGCCCAGGTGGTGACCCTGGTGCGGAAGATCATGACGGCTGTGGTGCTCATGCCCAAACTCTGGTCGTTAGCGAAGCAGGGCGTGATCGGGTTCGACAGGGTGTTGTACACCGTTGGCAGGGTTGGTCGTGCTGGGGTGTGTATCCCGGTGTTTGATGAAATGCTCACCAGTAAGCGTGTAGACGTGTCATGGAAAACCTTTAAACGGCACGTGGCTGAAGTGCTTGCCATGCTCACTACCCCAGAAAGCCGTAGTGAAACGGCTAGGCGTAACCGGTCAGTGTCCTACTGGGTCAACGATAACGGGACAGCCACGTTGAGCCTGACTGGGCCGGTGTTGGAGATGGAAGCGTTTTATCAGCGTGTACGCGGGACTGCCAGAGCGATCCTGTCGAACCACATAGAACCCTTTACTGCCACGTTGACCGATGAACAAAAAGCCCTGTTTATTACCGACAACAACGGGGGGGGTGTCAAATGGTTTGTGTACAGGGTTAGTGATGAAAGGACATCATAGTGACTGTGACTGATACACGTGGGAATTCTGAGTCTGCTGCTGAGCTTGTTGAGCAGTTGAAGGCTTCTG